>NZ_JAAKEA010000003.1:0-171690 GCF_011038935.1 Adlercreutzia sp. ZJ138
AGCGCGTTTCCCGTTCGACTTGCATGTGTTAGGCACGCCGCCAGCGTTCATCCTGAGCCAGGATCAAACTCTCCGTTGAAAGAAAACGCATGAGTGTATGTGTATATATGCTCATGCGCCTGTTCATTTCTTTTCCCACGTACTGTTTGGTTGTATCCTTATATCATCTGGCGTCCGCAAACGAAGAACTTATTTATCGTCTTCGAAATGTCTGCCTCACAGTATCCGGTTCTCAAGGTCCCTAACCTGCATAAGACCTGCTCTCTTTGGTCTTATCAGGGCTTGTGTTTGCTTTCGAGGTCTCCCCCGAAGCGCAAGATAGAACTTTACCCTCCCTGCACCTCCCCGTCAAGGAAAAGTTTTGAAAGAAAGCTACCACTCGCACACTTTATCTCGATTTGAGCGTTATGCGGTCGTATTACCTGGGGATACGCTGCTCTTTGAAATGTTGGAGGAAATGTGAAGAATCGAATGCAATAGAACTGTGATTGACATGTACAACCAGAATTCCTGAATACACACACGTATTCATCTATACGCTTAATACTCTTATGAGTGCATGAATACGTGAGCCTGAATCTCTCGGATTTTAGAGCCTGATAAAACACTCATGAGGGCCGACCGCATAGCACGCGATCAGCCCTCATATTCATTTTAGACGGGGTGAAAAGTTTACGTTAGCTGGGTGCTACGTTTCCTTTTGATAATAGTCACCCCGTCAGCGCCGTCATTCTAGCACGTGATTGAGTCGCGTGATTGAATTCTCCCCAGAAGTCCAAAAACGATAGGCCGAGTGGTTCAATTGAGTCAATTTTCGACAACCCAAACGCAAATGGCTTCTATACCTCGGCTACCCACAGACCGTGCAGGTTGCAGTACTCGTACACACGCAGTGCACGATCACCCTCGGCCACAGCGAAATCAGCAACCGGCTCGCCGTCGGAAGACAGCTCAACAACCTGCCAGCCCTTTTCAGTAACTAAGCAAACGAAGGTGATGTAGTGCTCCGTAGTCATGGGATGAGTAACCTCACCCACCTGTACGTGCACGGCATTGCCTTCAACCGTCACGACAGGAACGTGCTTTTCAGTAGCTGCATCGGTGTCGTTAGCCTTGAGCTCGACCATTTTCTCGCCGCAGCACACCAACGAAACGCCAGCATCAAACGGCTTCACGGCGATGTTGCCGCAATGTATACACTTGAAGAACTTCACATTCATGATAACGCCTTTCTCTCGTCTATTGATCTTCCCATATGTTAGTTTGTTTGTATCATTTCAGGCAAACCCTGCTGCGGTTTCTTCATCACAAGCGCATACGCCAACACGCACGCACCCGCCACAATGAGCGGAACTGATAGAACCTGCCCCATGGTTAGCCAATCGCCCCACAAATACCCCAGTTGAGCGTCGGGTTGACGCACGAATTCGATTAAGAACCTGAAGCAACCGTACATAATGAGAAACACGCCCAAATACGTTCCGCGCGACTTCGGAGGATTTAACCGCGACAGTGCGAATAGCACCGCGAAGATAATCAGACCTTCGAGCACCGCCTCATATAGCTGCGACGGATGCCGTGGGATAGCTCCCGCCGCACCGCCAAACACCACGCCCCAAGCCGCATCAGTAGGAGCTCCCCACAGCTCGCCATTCACGAAGTTTGCGCAACGCCCGAAAAACAGCCCAATCGGTGCGCCGATAACACCCAAATCAGCAAGTGTGAGATACGGGATACCCGTGATCCGAGCCGTAACAACGCCCGACAGAAGCGCGCCGATAAGCCCACCATGAAAACTCATGCCCCCTTTGTTGAACGCGAGTATTTCTCCTGGATGCTGCCAGTAGTCGCCGTCACCATATACGACGACATACCCCAAGCGCCCTCCGACGATAACGCCCACCATGACCCCAAACACAATAGTGAGCAATGCATCTTCGTCAACGCGAATGCGCCAGCGCTTCGCCGTACACCAGATAATCAACGCAGCGAAAATGAACCCTAGAATGTATGCGATGCCGTACCATCGAACTGCAAAAGGCCCAATGACGAAAGCGACCGGATCGAGTGTCTGATACAAGTCGTTCAGCATAATCCCTCACATCAAAACAAGAAGCGGTTCGGGTTGCCCTGACGCGGTGATGCATCGGTTCGTTCGCTCACCGCTGGGCCATGCACCAAGAAGTGCTCGCATACCCGGCAGATTTCTTTCACCGACGCATCATAATCGCGCTCGGGGTTCAAAATAAGCGAGATATCTTCCGCCAGTACGTGAGTTGGTCTAAAACACGCCGCATAATGACAATCGGCCGGACACGGTTCACCCGGCACATTGTGCGGGCAGCGCGACATCATCTCGTCATCACATCCGCGCATCTCCCAACAAAGGGGCATAAAACCTCCCATCATGAAGGCGGCCTGGCCGCAATGCGTCCAGGCCGCCTTCTTTCCTCATAGTTGCTTACGCAGCGGGAACAACTCTCGTCACGCCCGGAATGCGCTCTTTCAGGATGCGCTCAACGCCGTTGGCGAGCGTCATCTGCGACATTGGGCAACCCTTGCAGGCACCCTGCAGCTCAACCGTCACCACACCATCCTCAGCGACATCGACAAGCTTCACGTCACCACCATCAGCCTGAAGTGAAGGGCGAATGAGGTCAAGTACCGCAGCCACATCATTCTTGTCAACCATGATCTGCTCCTATCTTCGATCGTAAACATTGCGAGCATTCTAACACAGCAACGAATACTAGCTCACCGGTGCCCAGTCGCTCCCAAGAACCACTAATACATCGGTGTTGAACTCATAGAACCCGGTGCCGTCTACCACACGCCCCATACCTAACGATTGCACGACCGATTCCGCAGCGTCAGCGTACGCTTCATCAAGGTAGATAACAAGCGTCTCTTTGTAAGCGTAGGTGTCGGTATTACCAGTTTCGGTGACATTGTAACCATAATTGGCCAGCGCTTTCGATATCTCAGCTGCACCACCAGTAACACCCGCTCCGTTGCGTACTGTAATGGTGAAGCTGCCCGGATCAACATTGACCGGTGCAGAATCCTCATTTACGAGCGTATCGCCCGCCTCCAGCCGTCCAATGAGCTCACTAGCATCGGACGATGAGGCTACATACAGCACGTTTCCGTCAATCTCACGTTCGTAACCGGGCACAATCGCGCCCTGAACGGATGCCGCATCAATCCCCCGCAACGCCGAAGCTATGTGCGCAGCGTCTTTCGCCGACACATCCGTAGCAAACGCACCGTTAAGAGAATCAAGGCCAAGCAGAAACGACCAGGTACTGTCTGACATGGCCTGAATGGCAAGAGCGACCATGAACTCGCGTTGGTTTTTCATCTGCAAGTCGATCCCACCCGACAGGTTGGACGCCCGAAGCAAGGTGAGCGCTTGATCCTTCCCAATATGCTGCTCTCCTGCGGGAATGTACTTGTCTCCCGCAGCAGGATCATCGATTTCCTCTTCGAGATTCATCGTAACGCCACCAAGCAGATCAGTCAGGTTGATGATGCCCGAAGCGTCGGTGGTCACGTAGTGAGCGATACTAACACCAGCAAAATTGGCAACGGCGGTGATCAGATCGGCATCACCAAGTGCCGCCACCTCTCGCAGCTGATGAGTTTTTCCATCGCTTCCGGTAACCGTGGTATTTGCCGGAAGAGACACAACGCCAACTTCTCGCTTCCCTTCACAGATTCGCACGAGGGCGAATGCATCAGATCCATCACCCAACGAAGGAGCGTCGCCTGAATCAAGATCGGCCGCCACCAACACGTAATATCCTTCGGCATCCTTCGCCGGCGCGACCAGGGCACGAGCGGCATCATCGGAGGGTAGCCCCATTTTCGAATCGAGAGAGGCATAGAACGCAGTCATACCCGCTAACCCCGCCACGCCAAAAACAAGCGCCACGCAAATGACAGCCACAGCAAGCATACGCACGAGAGAACGTCGCTTGACGTCGCGAGCGAATTCTCGACGAGTACGGCGGGCATTCACGCCATCGGCAGGCGCGACAACAATATTGCTGACATACCCCCGCGCCGCGCGTTTTTTTCGCCGTGTGCTTGAAAAGCCCACGGTGTCAGCGTTCATATGACGTCGTGACGTACTCCCTGCCTTTATCGTACGGGGCGCATGCGTTCCTAGTGTTGCCGTGCGAAGCCGCCGAGAAACGTCCTTCGCGTGAGCGGAGGTGATAGGATTGCGTTTCGTTACCATATGATACCGCCGCTATCACATAGGACCATTGCTGGCTACGCGACGTACCTGGGCCCCCAGCGTTGCAAGCTTGCCCGCATAGTCTTCGTAACCCCGATCGATATGCACGACCTTATGAACGCGAGTTTCCCCTTCCGCAACAATGCCCGCAAGCACAAGGGCTCCGCCAGCACGCAGGTCAGTCGATGACACATCAGCACCCTGCAGCCCCGACACACCGCGCACGAGCGCATGATGCCCGTCGATGGAGATATCGGCACCCATGCGCTTCAACTCAGAAGCGAACATGAAACGGTTCTCGAACACGTTCTCAGTGATGACTGACATGCCATCAGCAAGAGAAGCAAGCAACATAAACTGAGCTTGCAAATCGGTAGGAAAGCCTGGATGTGGAAGTGTCTGGATGTCGGTGGGACGCAGCGGCCTTGTGCGGGCAACCGAGATCCAATCGTCACCCGTTTCCACATCGCATCCCATAGCCGACAGTTTCATGAGCGCCACGCGCAGAAATGCCGGATCGATACTGCGCACGGTAAGAGGCCCGCCGGTCAGCGCGCCTCCTGCGAGGAACGTGCCAGCCTCAATGCGATCTCCTACCGTAACATGGTTGCACGGATGCATGCTCGCGAGAGAAACTCCGCAAACCTCGATGACCGACGTTCCGGCACCCCGCACGTGCGCGCCCATATCATTGAGCATGTTTGCCAAGTCGACGATCTCGGGTTCGCATGCTGCATTTGCGATAACCGTGCGACCGTGCGCCACAACCGAAGCCATGAGCAGGTTTTCTGTCGCTCCCACGCTCGGAAAGTCGAGGATCACCTCGGTGCCATGTAAGCCATGGGGTGTCGTCGCCTCGAGAAAACCATGATCAACGGAGAATTCGACGCCAAGCGCAGTAAGCCCCGCCAAATGCATGTCGATCTTTCGTGCCCCGATCTGACAACCACCCGGCATAGCCACACGCGCACGTCCAAAACGACCCACAAGAGGCCCGAGCACCGAAATACTCGCTCTCATCTTAGACACAAGCTCGTACGGTGTTTCCCATTTATCAACCTTCGATGTATCAACAGCAAGTGCATGGTCTGTTCGCTCAACCGTGGCACCAAGCCGGCGAAGGACTTCGGACATAATTTCGATATCGGAGATGAGTGGAACGTTATGAATAGTGCTTTTACCCTGACCAAGCAACGCTGCGGCGATAAGCTTTAACGCGGAGTTCTTCGCGCCGGATACGTGCACTTCACCCGCAAGCGTGCCGTTGCCTTCAACGACGATGATCTCTTCCGACATACGCATCCCTTTCTCGTTATGCTGTCTTCCATTATAAAAAACGCGGCACCAGCACACGGCGAACGCCCGGCGCTTCACACGATGGGCAAAAGGATGCAATCAGAGTACTCACACAAGAAACCTCCCACAGAGGGGAGGTTTCTTTAATTATGCGGTATGAGTCGACTGGTTTAAGACACGCGTTATTCACCCAGCATGAAGCGCTTGAAGTCGACAATCTTCAGCGTACCGCCCAGGTTCTTGGCAACCTCGTCGACGTACTGAGCCACAGTCTGATCGCCATTCTTGACAAATGCCTGTTCGGCAAGACAATTCTCCTTCAGGAACTTCTCCAGACGACCACTGGCCATCTTTTCCTGAATAGCCTCAGGTTTGCCAGATTCGGCGGCCTGTGCCATGTAGATGCTCTTCTCATGCTCGATGATTTCAGCAGGAACAGACTCACGGTTCGCAGCTACAGGGTTCATGGCCACGGCCTGCATCGCGACATCGCGTCCGCACCTGGCGAACTCAGCACTCGTAGGATCGATACCCTCGACGTCGAAGATAACGAGGGCAGCCTTCTTGCCGTCGGTGTGAATGTAGGAAGCCACGCCAGCGCCCTGCACGAAGGTGACGCGAGCAATCTGGATGTTCTCGCCAAGCACGTGAATAGCGTCGGTGAGGATAGCTTCCACCGTCTCGCCATCGATCTCGGCAGCTTTCAGGGTATCAACGTCGTTAGCCTGAGCGATGAGGGCGGCACGGGCGATACGCTCGGCATACGCCTTGAACTTGTCATTGATAGCCACGAAGTCGGTTTCGCAGTTGATCTCAACGATGGCACCGCAGGTACCCTTGTCGCAAACGACAGGCATGACGATGCCTTCGTTGGTAGCGCGGCCAGCCTTCTTCGCGACGGCAGCAAGGCCGCGGGTGCGAAGGATGTCGATAGCCTTCTCGATGTCGGCCTCGGCCTCGGTCAGCGCCTTCTTGCATTCCATCATGCCAGCGCCAGTGATCTCGCGAAGCTCTTTGACCATAGAAGCGGTGATAGCAGCCATGGGAATTCCTTTCTTAACAACGATGGAAAACTCAAATGAAAACGATTTACTCAGCAACAACCTCAGCGACAGGAGCTTCATCGGCAGCGGGCGCGGGAGCCTCGGCAGCTTCAGCGGTCTCCCCCATTTCATCGGCAGTTACCGGAGCAACACCGCCAGCCAACACAGCGTCGGCGATGAAGTCAGCCAGCAGACGCACCGAGCGAATGGCGTCGTCGTTAGCAGGGATGCCGTACTCGACATCATCGGGGTCACAGTTCGTATCGAGCGTGCCAACAACGGGCACGTTCAGGCGACGAGCCTCACGTACGGCCAACTGCTCACGGTTCGTATCGATAACGAACACTGCATCGGGCGTACGCTTCATGTTGCGAATACCGTTCAGGTTTGCCTGCAGCTTAGCGAGCTCTTTATGCAGCAGGATTTGCTCCTTCTTGGGCAGCAATGCCATGCGTCCGTCAGCATCCATAGCTTCGAGTTCTTCCATGTGCTGCACGCGACCGCGGATGGTGGTGAAATTGGTGAGCATACCGCCCAGCCAACGGGCATTCACATAGGGCATGCCGCAACGGTTGGCAGCATCAGCAACGGCTTCCTGGGCCTGCTTCTTCGTGCCAACGAACAACACCGTGCCGCCCTTGCGCGCGGTCTCAGAAACAAAGGTGTATGCCTCGTCAAGGCCGATGAGAGTTTGCTTGAGGTCGAGGATGTAGATGTCTCCGCGGTTGCCGAAGATATACGGCTTCATCTTGGGATTCCAACGGCGCGTCTGATGGCCGAAGTGGGCACCTGCTTCGAGCAGCGTGCTAATGCTGACTTTCGTCATAGCTCTCTCCATTCGTTAGTCCTCTGCCTGTGGTCATTCCTTAGGAGTCCGCAGCCTTTTTCGGGTGGCCACTGGCGGTCCAGGTCGCACAGACATGTGTGATATAGAAAACTTGTTTATCTTACCACCTAGTGCAAGAAACGCAAGGTGAATCTTTCCTTCCATTCTGTATTTCCTGTGGCGCTGTTTGAAGCTGTTCGGGTACCATGATTGAGCTGGTTTAAGGAAACACTGATTAAAGCCGTCTTGCCTTGCGCTGGCGAGGCGGATACCTGAGGGTTGAAGACCGAATGCGCGCTCTGACGTGCGAAAATGAGGTCTGAAATCCTCAGATACCGGTTCGTCAGTGCAAGGCTGGCGGAATTAATCAGTGTTTCCTTAAGTACCTTACCTTACAAGGAGCGGACATGAACTTCAACAACGTGACCTTTGAGCGGGCGTTCGGCGTGTCATCACAGCTGACACCCTCCACGCTGCCCGAGATCGCTTTCGCGGGACGCTCGAATGTGGGCAAGTCGTCACTCTTAAACAGGCTTTTCAACCGTAAGGGACTTGCGAAGGTATCACAAACGCCTGGAAAAACCGCCACTATCAACTTCTTCTCAACCGGCGATGCACGCTTCGTCGACTTACCGGGCTACGGTTACGCCAAGGTGGCAAAGTCGGAAAAGCACCGCTGGTCCGAACTGATCGAGGGGTATTTCAACCAAGACCGCGACATCGCGCTGGTGGTGTCGCTCATCGATATACGACACGCGCCCAGCGAGCTGGATGAGAACATGACCAGATTCCTGCAAGAAGCCGACTTGCCGTTCGCTATCGTGCTTACCAAAGCCGACAAGCTCAGCCGACAACAGCAGATGAAGCAGAAAGCGGCTATCAAACGCTGCTTGAATCTTGCCGCCGATGTACCCATCGTGGTGACCTCAAGCGAAAAGGGTACTGGTATTGATGAATTGCGAAGCCTGATCAAACGATGCGTCGGTGAACAGTAGCGCCGTGTGACTACCGAAATCGAAGCGCAAGAAGGGCGCGCCACTGCAATGATGCAGTCGGTGTGCCCTTCTTAATGTTGAGCTACAAATAGATTAGGGACAATACCATAAAGCTAAGCAGAGACACCACTGCGTGAGTGAAATAACTCAGCCGAGCCGTTCCTAGTAATACGGGCGAACGTAGACCATGCCTGCCTGAACGGAGGCCACGCACACTGTCTGGCCAGGCATAGGGGCGTGGATCATCTGGCCACCACCAATGTAGATACCCGTATGTTGCGCACCGTTCGGTTCATGTATGACGCAGATATCACCCGGTTGTGGATTCGACACCCGTGGCAGATTAATCAGAGCACCGGTGTAATGAGGAACCGACACGCCAGCCTGCGCATAGCAGTACTGCACCAGACCCGAACAGTCAAACGAATTCGGTCCACCAGCACCAAACACATACGGGCTACCGATCTTGCCACGCGCCACGTTTACCACCGTGTTTGCAACCGAACCACTATATGAAGGAGCGCTCGCCGGTGGTGCCGACGGAGTTGATGGTGCACTCGGAGTGCTCGGCGTTGACGGGGTTGACGGCGCGCTGGGCGACCCACCACCATTACCGCCGCCAGACGCTGTGCCACCTGCTCCGTTATTCGTCGTTCCGGCTGCGGCTTCAGCAGCTGCTTGTGCGGCGGCGGCTTGTGCAGCCTGTTCTTCAGCCAAAAGCTCAGCCGCTTCATCGCTTAAATTGTTGTACGTTTCGGTCATAGCGGCAACCGTGGTTTCGGCTTCGGCCTTCACCGATGCGGCTTCCTCAGCCTTTTCCGCAGCGCGCTGCGACTGCTCAACGTATTCGGCTTGTTCCTGCTCGATTTCAGCACGAAGATCCTTCGATTGCTGCACCAATTCCGCATCATTTTCGTTCATGGTGTTCAGCAAACTCAGACCCGTTGCAAATTCCTGAAACGACGTGGCACCCAACAGCAAGTCGACGAAGTTCGCTTGCCCTGAGCGATACATGGTGCGAGCGCGCGAACCCAAGCGACTCTGCAGACCGGCAATTTCATCGCTTGCTTCATCGATGCGCGTTTGTGCCTCATTGGCACGTTGTTCAGCCTGCGATTGTTCATCGAGCGCGGCATAATAGTTATTCGATGCGCGATCGAGCTCTTGTTGCATAGAATTCAGTGACGCCAGCGCCGCAGCAGCTTCAGCCTGCGCTTCAGATGCGGGTGACGCGACGGCAGTTGCAGGAGCCAACAGGGCCGCAACCAAGCTGATACTACAGAGCACACCTAATGCGTACCGGCTTCGTTTGATGTGCGTTTGACGCATTCAGAAAACCTCCCCAAAACGTTTGAAATCGCAATGCACTTTCCCGAGGGTAACAAACAGCACCGCAAACGGGGAACCTTCTTCGCCAAAAGCCCACGAACGCGTCACGACCTCACAAGAGAATAACCACAACTGCGCGGCGCGCAAACACTACACGGACAACTGCCTAATCTGATTCAGCTAAGGAATACTAATTGATCGGATGCTTACTTACGGACGCACGTAGATATATGACGAGCTGTTCATCCATCCGTCAATCGGCGTACACACCACGCCGATACCCGGACTTGAAGCGTGAATCATCTGACCGCCGCCAACATAGATACCGCAATGGCTGGCGTTGATCACGATATCACCCGGCTGAGGATCAGACACCTGCGGATAGATGCTCATAATATTACCTGTACCACCCAGGCGCGAATAGCTGCCCGTCACGCAATACGCCACGAAACCCGAGCAGTCAAACTGACCAGGACTGCAAGCGCCGTACACATACTGCGCCTTACCGATCCAATACTGGGCGCGATCGAGAATACCGCCGCCAACGTACGGATCGTACGACACGTTGCCGCCACCATTCGGTGACCAGCCACCAACAGCGCCGCCCGCATTGCCACCGTTATTACCGCCACCATTGCCAGCACCCTCGTTGCCACCGCCAGTATTCGCCGCACCATTATCGGTGGTTGCTTCAGCAGCTGCAGCCGCAGCTGCTGCTTGGGCAGCAGCTTGCGCCGCCTGCTCTTCGGCGAGTAGCGCTGCAGCTTCCTCGCTTAAGCTCTCGTATGTAGCCTGCATGGATGAAACGGTTGTCTCGGATTCCTGCTTAATACGCTCGGCTTTCGCGACAGCTTCGTCGGCCGCCGCGCGCTGCGCTTCGTACTCAGCCTGCTCGGCTTCGACAATCGCCCGCAGATCCTTCGACTCCTGCACAAGATCGGCGTCATTTTGGTTGAGAATGTTCAAAAGCGTCAAATTGTTGGAAAACTCCTGAAATGATGTGGCGCCCAGCAACAAGTCAATAAACGACGACGTACCGGTGCGATACATGCTGCACGCGCGGTTACCCAGACGATTCTGAAGCCCAGCAATTTTCTCGTTCGTCTCATCAATGCGCACCTGCGCCTCGTCGGCCTTCGCCTGCGCCTCGTCGCGATCATTCATAGCAACTTCGTAGTCATACGAAGCTTGACGCAGCTTCTCCTGCATGGAGTTCAATGACGCGAGTGCAGCATCAGCTTCCGCCTGCACTTCAGCCGCAGTATCGGCAAACGCAACCATCGGGCACAACAGCATCACGGCGAGCACGATACTGCACACACCCACAATCAGTCCATTTATTTGCGCTTTGGCATTGAATTGCATCCTGCAGCCTCCCTGCTCACGTCACATACACTGCGCAGTCGTCACACAACCGGTTCATTGTAGCAGACAAACACAAGGCGTCCCGCACGGCCCACTGCTTATCCGGAAAAACCCTCGTCTTCAAGCAGACTATCTCCATCAGCCGCCGCCGTGGCCAGCGCATCGCAGCGCTCGTTTTCGGTATGGCCTGCATGACCTCGCACCCACACGAACTCAACCTTGTGCGGCTTCTTCGCAGCAAGCAACCGTTGCCACAAATCGACGTTTTTTACCGGTTGTTTGCTCGCGCTTTTCCATCCTCGCTTTAGCCAACCGTCAACCCAGTGCTGATTGAATGCATTCACTACATACTGCGAATCGGAATGCAGTACAACAGCACACGGACGTCGTAGTGCCTCAAGCGCGACGATCGCCCCCAGAAGCTCCATGCGATTGTTCGTTGTGCGCCGGTACCCTTGCGACAGCTCAAGTTCATGAACCTGACCTGCCGCATCACGAAAGCGCAGCAGTGCGCCATAACCACCCCGGCCCGGGTTGCCCCGGGCCGATCCATCAGTATAGATATCAACATGCTGCATGATTAGCGATACTGACTCGGATGCTTTTTAAAGAAGTCAAAGCGCGGCGGCAGCTCGCGCACGCGATGACGGCCGTCTTCGATCTCACTGGCGCTACACAGCTCATCGTTGCCTTGGAAGTCATAATTCCAGCTGAAGAAATCGCCGAATTCGAAGCTCATGTAGTCGCAGATCTTCTCGCATCCCGACGGAACCACAGGATGCATAAGCAGCGTAGCCGTACGCAACAAGAAGAACGAGTCGAGCAGAACTTGACGGCGAAGCTCATTGTTGTCTTCGAGCTCAGCCGCACGAATGCCTTCGGTCCAATGCTTGTTAGCCCAGCGGATGAATTCATCCATGATCGACATGATGGTATGCAGCTCGACGCGGTGCATAGTGTCGTCATAGGCACGTAACACCTCGTTGACCTTGACTACCACCGCACTCGACGGAGTACCTAACGGCATGTAACCCTCGAAGTTCTTTTGTGCCTCGTAAAAGCAACTACGCGCCAAACGGTTGAAGACGTTGGTGAGCAGCGCACCTTCCTTTAGCACCGGATCGGCGACACGTGGGTCGTCTCGTTTCTTCTCGTCGGGATCGAAGGGCTTCGGCTTGAAGCCAACCGATCTCTGATCGAGACCGAGAGCCAGAAAATGCGCACGCAATTGGTCAACCGTGTAGTAATCGAGCAGTTGATCGGCTGTCGGCGGCTTGACCGCACCCGACGAAGACGCCTTTTTGTTCCCGAACAGGATATGATGGTTCGCAATAAGCTTCGTCTGACGGACGGGCGTATCGGTTTTACCAGGAGCGATGATATCACCGGGCTTCAGTGCCTCGATCATCGCAGGCTGGGCAACGCCGTAGAAGTACAGGTTATCCTGCCCGATGAACTGGTACACACACGCATCCTCATCACACCAGAAATCACGCCAGCTGCCGCGCGGCAAACCCATCTGGTCATTCACCGCCATGGTAAACGACATGGGTGCCCACAAACTTTCAGGCCAGCACCACACGGTCAGCCCCTCAAGCCCGTCGATAACCGGAGCACGCACACCCCATTCGATGTTGCCGGTAATGCGGAATGGCACGAGTGCTTTACCCGTACGGAAGCGAATACCAGCAGCGGCCAGCACGGTGCGGGCTGCGTCACGCGCATCAATGTCGGCAAACTCAATCTCGAAGCTCTGCTTACCCTTCTCGGCTTCGCGCAGCACATGTTCAGGCAAGCGGCTCGCTAGAGCTTCGTATGCTTCACGCGCATCGTTCTTGATAAAGATGATGGGGGCAGCCAAGAATTCCTTGATAGTTTGCGGCACCACTGCACGCACCGTAGGATCGGCTTCAAGGGCGGCCACATGCTGCTTTAAGAAATCAGAGAACGCCGGGAGGTTGAAGTACCAGTTGTCAACCGGACGCATCTCAGGTACCGTGCCAGTCAGTGACGACTTCGGCGCGATCAGATCTTCCGGCGCGTAGCTGTGCCCTAGATCACATTCGTCTGCGTACGCATGTTCCGACTTGCAGCCCTGTACAGGGCAACGCCCCTGCACTTGACGTCCGTTTAAGAACGTGTCGGCTTGGGTATCGTAGAATTGCAGTGTACTGCGACGCTCGAGCCAACCGTTTTCGTGCAGCTTCTGGATGAAGCGCTCGCTAATGAGCTGATGCACTTCGCCGCTGTGACCGATATTGGAACCCTCATAGATAGACAGGCTGATATCGTACGCATCGAGCGTCGCGTGTTGCGCGTCATGGTTACGCTGCACGTAATCGGCGATGGAGCCGCCAAACTCCCCTGCTTCGACCAGTTTTCGGTAGCCTTCGTTGATAGGCGAGCCGAAGCAGTCAGTACCGCAAATGAAGCGTACGTTCTCAGCACCGATTCGATCACGCAAAAAACGTGCGAATGCATCGGCGGGAACAAACACGCCGCCAATATGGCCGAAATGCAGGGGCTTATTCCCATACGGCATTCCTGCGGTGACCACGGCTCGCGCCGGCCACTCGCTTTTAATTACATCGCCCGCCTTGATGCTCGGTTCGTTATTCGGACAGGGTTCCATGTGATTCGAGCTCCTTTATAACCGCTGCAACGTCACCTTCATCGTAATTGTTTTGAGACAACAGCGACAACAAGTCGGTGAAGTCGCTTGAGTAACTGTCAAGCGAAACTGTGGTGTATTCAGCTATTCCTGCCAGCTCGGCAGCCTTCGCCACAGCATCTTCCTTCGTTCCAAAATCATCGGCCAAACCATTGTCAACCGCATCGATACCAGTGAACACCATTCCTGTGGCAAGCGCGCGTACCTCGTCAACTGGCATACCACGCCCTTCTGCCACCGTTTCGATGAATGTCTCATTGATCTGGTCAACCATGGCTTGATAGTAAGCGCGTTCCTCGTCGGTGAGTGGACGTGTGCCATAGCTAGAGTCCTTGCTGTCGGCTGAAGCGATGTTGTCGACGTTGATACCCAACTTGTCAAGCAGCCCCGAGTAATCCATGCTCTGCATGACGGTACCGATAGCACCGATCTCGGTGGTCTTCGCAACGTAGATGAAATCGGCCTGAGACGAGATCTCATAGGCAGCACTTGCGTTAAGGGACGCACTCGATACCACGACCGGCTTGCTGAAATCGCGCAGATAGGAAGCCATTTCCTCGCCAGCCGTCGCCGTGCCACCGCCAGAATCGACACGCAGCACAACAGCCTTAATATGGTCGTTTTCCTCGGCGCGATCAAGCTGTTCTTTCAATCCCTCAGGGCTGCATGTCGTACCGTCGTACTGGATGGTGCCCGACATGTCGATAATTCCGATAGCGTCCTCCGTGAGATAGTCGACGTCGCTATCGGTGGTGCCAAGTGCCCCCATGCCCGAAAATGCCTGCCCCATCGATGACGACACCGCATTCGAGCATGACACCACGCTCACCATAAGAAAAACGAACATCAGAACAACCGCCACCAGCGCAACAATCCATCCGCGGCTCTTCGGTTGTACAGGCACCGGTGTCGGCACCTGTGCAGGAGCGGCGTAAGCCTGCTGCGCGTACGCCTGCTGGTAGGCGCTTGGCTGCTGCCACTGCGCGGCTTGCTGCGGTTGTTGCGGTTGTTGTGGTTGTTGTGGTTGTTGCCACGCACCCGGGTTTCCGTCTTGCTGCATCATGAACCCCCTTAGAACTCAACGATCCCCTCGCCCTTGCTATGCTGGGCTTTCTTCGCAGTACGAATAAGGAATTCCTGATTGGTTTCGGTCTGTTTCAGCGACTTAATGAGCATATCCATAGCGCGTTCGGTGCTGCTCAGGTTTGCCAAAATGCGACGCACTGCCCAAATGAGTGGCGCCTCCTGCGGATCGAGCAACAGATCTTCCTTGCGCGTACCCGACGACACCGGATCGATAGCAGGGAAAATGCGACGATCAGCTAAGCTACGGTCGAGCTTGAGCTCCATATTGCCGGTACCCTTAAACTCTTCGAAAATAACCTCATCCATTTTCGATCCCGTTTCGATGAGCGCCGAGGCGAGGATGGTCAAGCTGCCGCCATGTTCAATGTTGCGCGCCGCACCGAGAAAGCGTTTGGGTGGGTAGAGCGCCGTAGAATCGACACCGCCCGACAGGATACGACCGCTCGCCGGCTGCGCCAGGTTATACGCGCGCGCCAATCTGGTGAGCGAGTCGAGTAGGATGACGACATCATGCCCTTCTTCAACCATGCGCTTCGCGCGCTCGATAACCAGCTCGGCTACAGCGATGTGGTTTTCGCTGGGCATATCAAACGTCGATGATATAACCTCCCCATGCACGGATCGCTGCATGTCGGTAACTTCTTCAGGACGCTCGTCAACAAGCAGACACATCAAATGCACTTCGGGGTTGTTCGCGGTAATGGACGCAGCGATGTCCTTCAAAATGGTGGTCTTACCCGCCTTCGGGGGCGATACGATAAGCCCGCGCTGGCCCTTGCCGATAGGTGCCGCAAGGTCGATGACGCGCGCGGTGATGGTGTTCTTCCCGTGTTCCATCCACAGACGCTCATCGGGATAAACTGGCGTCAGATCGGCGAAGCGTACGCGATTGCCGCATTCTTCGAGCGGCCGACCATTCACGGTGGCAATCTTCTGAATGGCAGCGTACTTCTCATTTTCACGAGCGGGGCGCGTCTGACCGGTAATCAGATCACCCTTACGCAAGCCGTTGCGACGGATGAGCGACAAACCCACATAGCAGTCGGTTTCACTGGGAAGATAGCCCTGTGTACGGAGAAAGCCATACCCATCAGCCATGATGTCGAGCACACCGCTGACTTCAATAAACCCTTCGGCCTTCATATTCGCTTCATACACAGCTTGAATGAGCTCAGCTTTCTTCAGCCCCGTGACGTCGAGTTCGAGTTCGGCTGCTTTGGCGCGCAGTTCGGCAACCTTCATCGCAGCAAGCTCTTCAAGCGTGACACTAGGCACGATCTCGCGACCCCTGTTGGTGCGGTCGCGCTTGCCGCGACGCTGGTTCTGCGTGTTTTGCTTAGCGCCCCTACTACTCTGACCGCCCGAAGTACCCTGGCTGCTTTGACGCTGCTGACCTTGGCCACCCGAACGCTGCGAGGAGGCATCGCGGGACCCTCCTGTACGCACAGATCGGCGTGGCCGACGAACGTTGGTCTCACCTTCGGCTTGCGCGAGCGCTTCGTCGGACGCGGGCTTATCAGGTGCGGTAAGTTTATCCGATGCAGTAGATTCATCAGAGAGAGAGTTATCGGATACAGCCTGATCAGATGTGACAGATGTGGCAGATGTGGCAGCCTTATCGGAAGAAGACACCTCACCCACACCGGTTGACTCATCAACGGAAACCCGCTTCTTACGCACAGTTCGCTTTGTGTGGGAAGCGTTTTCTTCGTCAGTCGATGAAGACGCAGGAGCAGACACTACCTCAGCATCGGCATCAGACACAACCCGCTTCGCACGAGACGAGCGGCTGGGTTTGGATGAAGCTGTAGGTACCTCGGCATCATCTGGCGCGTCGCCTCCACGAGTAGCGGCACGAGAAGACTCCTGAGTTTCGCCAGACGATGCAGCCCGACGGCGTTTGGGCGCTGCTTGCTCGGCGGTCGATTCGGCGTCGTCGCGCTTGACAGTGCGACGACGGGTAGAACGTTTGATTACAGGAGTCTCCCCGGTTGCCGGTGTCTCGCTCGTTGATTCGTTTTCAGTCATTGATCAGTTGCTTCTTTCTGTTTTATTTCGATTGCCACGTCTGGACACTCTATGCGTTGAGCACCTTTTTCCAATCCTTCATAAAGGATTCGAGGCCACGGTCGGTCAGCGGATGCTGCACCATTTTCTTCAGCACGCCGAACGGCACAGTGGCAATGTCGGCCCCCATAAGCGCACATTGCGTCACGTGATTGGCGCTTCGCACTGATGCAGCGATGATCTCGATCTGCTCACCACGCACCGTGTTTGCGGTAAAATCGTAGTTTCCGATGGCCCCAACAATGCTTTCTACTTGATCGAGGCCGTCTTCAGAAATATCGTCAAAACGGCCAATGAAGGGGCTAATGTAGCGCGCGCCGGCACGGGCGGCCAACAGCGCCTGGGGAACACTGAAGCACAGCGTCATGTTCACGCGCACGCCTTGGTCGGCAAGCGCACGCGTAGCAGCTAAACCTTCGACCATGGTGGGAATTTTCACGACGATATTGGGAGCAATTTCTGCAAGCTCAAGACCATCACGTACGATCTCGTCACGCGTCATGGCGACCGATTCGGCAGATACTGGACAATCCGGCCCAACGATCTCGCAGATACGCTTCATGTGAGCATGGAAGTCTTCCAGCTTGCCGCCGATCTTGGCATACAGCGACGGATTGGTGGTAACGCCCGCAAGCGCACCCCAGCTTGCAGCTTCTTCGATCTCGTTCAGATCAGCGGTGTCCAGAAAGAACTTCACCTGTGGCCTCCTTGATGATTTCAGAAATCCACCCCACGGCGCACCGCAGCAGGGGCAACCCACCAATGACACTGTTCACCATGAAGCTGCACAGGGATTCGAGGATTGCGGCGCCATTTGTTCACGCGGGTAAAGCTGAATGTACGCGGGGGATTTGACTCGCTCATACTAACGCATCAAACGCAAGCGCGCAAGAACACAACCAAGCAATATGCACAACTGGCTACCAGGGAGTTGCCTGAAAGTTGGTTGGACGTTGACCGTAATCACAATTCGCACACCGTAAAGCAAGAGGGCGGCCGATTTTCACCAAAGCTGATTACAAGCTGCTCAAATGCGTTATCGCTTCACAGATTCTGTGGACATCTTCTTTTGCTCGTGCGGCAGGCTGCGGAAAAAGCAGGTACGCGCACCGGTATGGCAGGCGGGGCCGGCAGGTTTTACGATCGCCAGTAGACAATCAGCGTCGCAATCGTAACGTATGTCGACCACACGCTGCGTGTTTCCGCTGGTCGCTCCTTTGTGCCACAACTCTTTGCGACTGCGACTCCAAAACACCGTCTCACCACATTCAAGCGTGAGCGCCAAGCTTTCCCGACTCATCCACGCCATCATGAGCACCGTGCCATCATGTGTATCCTGCACGATGCAGGGAATAAGCCCTCGCTCATTGAAGATAAGTTCGTCGATGCGTTCGATATCGGGTATATCCATGCTCGATACTCCTTCTCTTGCAACCGATCGCGCCGATTTCCACGCAGACGAAACATGCTGTGGCTTTCGGTACGTGGCAGCCACCGCCAGCCCATACGTCACCTGTGTGTTGTTACAGGCGCACGGGAATGCCTTGCTTGGCCATGTATTCTTTCACCTGACGAACGGACAACTCGCCGAAATGGAACACACTCGCGGCCAGTACGGCATCAGCTTCGCCGTCGATAATACCCTCGGCAAAGTGTTCGATGTTGCCGACGCCACCGCTCGCAATAACGGGAATATCGACCGCACGTGCCACCGCGCGAGTAAGCGCACAATCGAAACCGTCGCGACTGCCATCTCGGTCCATACTGGTGAGCAAGATTTCGCCCGCACCGCGCTTGGCAGCCTCACGCGCCCATTCGATGACGTCGATGCCGGTCGCGGTGCGCCCACCGGAAACATAAACCTCCCACTTATTGAACCCGCCACGCACCTTCTTCGCATCAATGGCAACCAGTATCGCCTGCGTACCAAACGCACGTGCTGCTTCCGAGATGAGCTTGGGGTTTTTCACAGCAGCAGAGTTCACCGACACCTTGTCGGCACCTGCCGCTATCATGGTTCGGATGTCGGCCACACTGCGAAACCCCCCGCCCACACAATACGGCAGATGCAGCTGCTCGCTTGCACGGCTGGCTAAATCTACCGTAGTAGCGCGATCGTCACTGGTGGCACAAATGTCGAGAAAGATAACTTCGTCGGCTTTCTGTAAGTCATAGGCACGAGCCAACTCGATAGGATCACCCGCATCACGCAGGTTCACGAAGTTCACGCCCTTCACCACACGACCGTCTTTGCAGTCCATGCAGGGGATTACTCGTTTAGTTAGCATCTTGTTCCTTCCGCCGCCATGCACGCCGCGACGCCTTCCTCCACCGTAAGCGAGCCTTCGTAGATGGCGCGTCCGGCAATAACGCCCTCAATGGCGTGCGCCGCTGGGGCAAGCGAACGAATATCATCGACGCTTGCAACGCCACCTGAGGCAACCACAGGGTACCCGAATGCCTCATACATCGCCACGTACGC
Organism: Adlercreutzia sp. ZJ138; assembly: GCF_011038935.1. NCBI lineage: Bacteria > Bacillati > Actinomycetota > Coriobacteriia > Eggerthellales > Eggerthellaceae > Adlercreutzia > Adlercreutzia sp. ZJ138. Next base: position 19,404 of record NZ_JAAKEA010000003.1, read on the forward strand.
CTGCGGATCAAGCCCGGTGCGCATGCCATCACGGGCAATGTCGGTGTACACCAGGTGCCGATAACCTTCATCTGCCATGCGACGGGCCAGTTCGAGCGCTGAGATGCCCGACCCTTCACACCAACCCGAAACCGCCACGTCGCCGCCTTTCGCGTCGATGCCCGCCACGAGCGCATCGCCACCAAACTCGCGTACCGCCTCACGGGCGAACGCCAGATCGCGCACGAGCGCCGTACCTAAGACCACACGCGTAACCCCCGCTTGCACAAGCCGTTCGATGGCAGCCATACTGCGCACGCCGCCACCAACCTCCACGTTTAAGTTGGTCTCCTTCAAAATACGTTCGATAACTTCCACGTTGTCAGGGGTACCCGACCGCGCGCCGTCAAGATCAACCACGTGAAGCCATGTGGCACCTTGACCGGCAAACGCACGCGCCTGCGACACAGGATCATCGTTATATACCGTCACAGCGTTGTAGTCGCCTTTCGCCAAGCGAACAGCTTTGCCGTCTAAGATGTCGATTGCAGGAAGCAGGAACATGACAATCACGCCTCTTTCACGATGCGGACGAAGTTACGCAGCACGCATGCGCCCGCATCTGAGCTCTTTTCGGGATGAAACTGCACGCCGAACGCGACGTCGCGATAGCGCACCACCGACGGGATAGCTATACTGTGCGAAGCGATGGCTACCGTGGCCTCGGTAGCTGGCGCGGCGTAGCTGTGCGTGAAGTAAAAGTACTCGCCGGGCTTCACGTCCGTAAGCAGCGCACAATCGAAATCGCTGCCACGCACCGGCTCGATGGAGTTCCATCCCACATGCGGGATCTTGTAGTTGCGACCGTCTTCACCCACGCGCGGCATGGCGTCGACCACGCCAGGAAGTATACCCAAACCGCGGTGTACACCACCCGATGTATCACCAGGATGCGTTTCTGTTCCTTCCTCGAACATGAGATGCATGCCTAAGCAAATGCCCAAAAAGGGTACGCCCGCCAGCACGCGCTCACGCACCACTTCCATCTGGCCCAAGCTTTCCATAGTTGAAGCCGCATCGGCAAACGCCCCCACACCGGGCAAGACAATGCCGTGCGCCGCCCCGATGACGTCGGGATTATCGGTTATACGAGCGTCAGCGCCCGCAGCTACCAGACCACGCTCGACGCTTTTCAGATTTCCCTTCTTGTAATCAACGACAGCTATCACGTTATTCCTCTCATAGCACACGGCACATAACCTACGACCGCAAACTCTACCCAGCCCGCCACGCAGCTCCTATAGCAGTGACTCGTATGACAATCTGCACCCACGCGGCCTTACAGCGTGCTCTCATCGGCGCATCCCATGCGGCTCCTACAATGCACCTTTCGTACTGGGCAGCACTCCTTCGATGCGCGAGTCGATAGCACACGCCTGCGCCATGGCGCGCGCGACAGCCTTGAACGCCGCCTCGATAATGTGATGTGCGTTTTCACCCGCAAAGCTGCGAACATGCAGCGTTACGCCAGCATTCGTTGCGAACGCAATGAAGAACTCCTTGGCAAGCGAGGTGTCGAACGACCCCAACATGCCCGACGGCACATCAAGTGCCCAATGCAGTTGGCCGCGGCCCGATATGTCGACAGCAGCCATCACACACACCTCATCCATAGGCAGAATGATAGAGCCGAAGCGCGTGATGCCGCGCTTGTCGCCGAGCGCACAGGAAAACAATTGCCCTAACACGATGCCCGCATCTTCCACCGTGTGGTGAGCGTCAACCTGTAAATCGCCTATCACCTGCGCGTCTAAGTCGAACAAGCCATGGCGCGCAAAGGCGGTAAGCATGTGATCGAAAAAACCCACACCTGTGTTCACGTTCGATGCACCCGATCCATCGAGGGAAAGACGCATGCGAATATCGGTTTCCTTCGTCGTACGAGTCAGTTCAGCAGTCCTCATACTCGTCTCCTTGCCTGCCGCGTGAGCATGAACGTCTTCAACTCGCGCACAAACGCGTCATTTTGCTCGGGAGTTCCCATGCTCACTCGTAAGCAGCCTTCAAGCATCGGTGAATGTGAGAAATCACGAACGAGAATCCCTTTGCCATAGAGCACCTGCCACGCCTCGGCAGCCGCTTCGCTCGCAGGGCTACCATCGTCATTAAGCAAACGCACTAAAATGTAGTTCGAATCGGACGGGTACGCCTTTACACCGGGTACGACGCGCAGAGCAACCTGCATGCGCTCGCGCTCGGCGATGAGCATTTGAATACCTGGCTCAAACTTCGCACGATTCGCGTACACCACCCGCGCGATAGCCTGTGACACCGCATCGACCGAATAGGGCTGGCGCACCTTAACCAGTTCGCGGATAACCTGCGCATCCCCCAACACGTAACCTATGCGGACACCTGCCAGGCAAAACGCTTTCGAGAATGTGCGCAGAATAACAAGGTTGCGATGCCGCTCCAAATGCATGCGCACCGTACGACGCGAAAACTCGAAGTACGCCTCGTCGGCAACCACCAGTGCGTCGGTCGATTCGAGCAACTGCGCGATGAATTCTTCGCGAGCCAGCCGACCGGTAGGGTTGTTTGGCGTGGTAACGACCACATAATCAATGTCGCCGCGCGCCACACGATCGAGCACTGCTTGCTCGTCGATGGAGAAGTCGGCGGCACGCGGGATGTCTACGACTTCAGTGCCCACAAGCCGCGCATTCGCGGCGTACACTGAAAACGTGGGCGGCAAGTTGATCATCGTACGGTGCGGCCCGCCCCACGCGAGTGCAATATCAAACAAAAGCTCATCGCCGCCGTTACCCAACAGCACCTGCTCGCGATCAAGCCCGTTCGCCTCGGCAATGAGATCACGCAGATCGTTGGCCAACGGATCGGGATAGCGATTGAAGGGGACGCGCTTCACCTCGCGCATGATGTCGTGCAAAAGGTCGTGATCGAGGGAAAGCGGACTTTCGTTCGCCGACATCATGGCACGCGCCGGCAGATATTTCGGATCGTAGGGCACCAATCCCGAAAGCTGCGGCGCCGATTCTCGAACCCTGTCCATAACCTATTCGCCGCCTTTAAACGAGTTTCCGAAGATGTCGCCGGTTTCTGCTAAGTTCTTCCGCAACTCGACGCTGCGTGCATGGGCCCACAGCCCCTCATGCGTGGCGATGGCAACCACGTCGGCGCCATCGTTTAGAATCGCCTCCGGTGTGTACTGAATAATGCTCGACTTCTTCACGAAATCATTGGTGGAAAGCGGACTGGAATAACGTGCGGTACCGCCTGTGGGAAGTGTGTGGTTAGGACCGGCAATGTAGTCGCCAATAGCCTCGGCCGTCCATTCGCCCAAGAAGATGGCACCAGCGTTGCGGATACTGCCGAGCAGCCCCATGGCACCGGCGACGTGTAGTTCCAAATGCTCGGGCGCAATGACGTTTACCACCTGCACCGCCTGCTTCATGTCGTTGCACACGACGATAAGTCCCTTGTCGCGCAAGCTCGCCGTAGTGATGTCGGCACGAGTAGTGTCTTTCATGTGCTCTTCGATGGCCCGTTCAACCCTGGTTGCGTACGCCTCGCTGAACGTAACCAAATAACACGCCGCCAGCGGATCGTGCTCGGCCTGAGCCATAAGATCGATGGCTACCATGCGCGGGTCGGCGGACTCGTCGGCCACCACGCACACTTCGGAAGGACCCGCGATCATATCGATACCAACGTCGCCCGACACCAGCTTTTTCGCCGCCGCCACAAACGCATTACCTGGACCGGTGATCTTACATACCGGCTCGATCGATTCGGTGCCATACGCCAGCGCGGCGATAGCCTGCGCACCACCCACGCTGTAGATTTCCGTGACACCAGCCAACCGGCATGCTTCGAGCACGCCAGCATCAAGCTCGCCAGTCTTGGTGGGTGGCGTGACACACACGATGCGTTTCACGCCGGCAACCGCTGCAGGCAACGCGTTCATCAGTACCGATGAAGGATACAGCGCTCGACCGCCCGGCACGTAGATACCCACGGAGTCAAGCGGGGTCACCTGCGCACCCACGATGGCACCGTCCGCACGCGACGCAAACCAGCTCTGCTCAACCTGACGAGCATGGAACTCGCGGATCTGCTTCGCGGCATGTGCGAGCGCTTTCACCGTCTGCCCAGGCAGGCGGTTTGCGGCAGACATCACCTGTTCAGCAGGTACGCGGAAGTCGCTCATACGCACGCCGTCGAACTTCTCCGTCAGGTCGCGCAGGGCAGCATCACCTCTGGTTCGCACGTCCTCGATGATGGTAGTGGCCGCCGCAAGCGCGTTCGCGTTGAACGCACCCGTCCGATCGATCTGCGAGCTTTCAAACCGCTCGCCCGGTTGCAGCACAACTCGGCGCATATTGTTACTTCCCTTCTCCGCCAGCAATGACGGTCGTGTTCCATTTCCCCGCGTCTACACCGGCTTGCAGCTTAGAAGCAAGCTGCGCGACACGTGCATCGGTGCGAAACGCGCTCACGTTCGCGAAGAAACGCGCGGTTGACGAAAGCACCTCGTCGGTGATGACCAGGTTGTTTTCCCGCAGTGTGGTGCCTGTTGCTGTAATGTCGACAATACATTCAGCCATACCCGTGAGCGGGGCGAGTTCAATGTTGCCGTGAAGCTTCACGATTTCCACCTGCGTACCGCGCCGCGCGAAATGCGCCGCCGTGATACGCGGGTACTTCGTAGCTACGCGCAGCGACCCCAACCTGCGGTAATGCTCGGCGTTGGCCTCGGCTGCACCAGCTGGCTCAGCCACAATGAAACGACACGCACCGAACTTGAGGTCGACTAACTCCACAATATCCGGATCAGTTTCCAACAGCGAATCCTCGCCGCAAATGCCGCAGTCAGCAGCACCCGACTCCACAAATGCCGGTGCGTCAGACGGGCGCACGATTACGTACTCGACGCCCGGATTGCGAATGATCAGTTGACGCCCCGGGTTGTCAAGCCCCGTCACATCAAGCCCACAGGCCTCAAGACACGCAACAGCATCGGCGTGAAGCGAGCCCTTCGGCACAGCGATGCGCAGTGGGCGTTCTTCACGTACGACATCGTTGCGCTCACAGCACGAAGCCAGTGCGTTTTCCAGATAGAATGCAAACCCTGCGGCAGGACGGCTCTCGCCATAGGCACCGAGCGTGCTGTCGTAGCGACCACCGCCGCCCAGGGGGGTGCCGAGCACTGGTGCATACGCCTTGAAGATGATGCCCGTATAGTAGTCAAACGAGCTCATCACCGAGAAATCAACCAACACGCGATCGGCCAAGCCTGCTGCGTCAAGCGCGTCGAGCACGCCCTCTAAGCTAACAAGGCCGCCTTCGCAACCAAGGGGACGCACCAAGTCACGCACGCGGGAAATAGCCTCACGCCCACCCCGAATGCGGGGAAGCTCGCGGATGGCGTTGGCGAACACCGGGGAAGCACCCGACGCTGATGCCACCGATTCGACCGTCAATGCGTCGAGATCAACAAAGTTCGATGCGTGATACGCCGCAAGTACATCGTCTTTCCACTGTGCGGTAGCTGATGTGGCCGCCAGCAGTGCCTGCAGCACACCCACCGTCGCGATAGCAATGCGATAATCGCCCACTCCTACCGCCTCGAGCGATTCAGCCAGAAGCTCAACGGCTTCAGCATCGGCCGCTACGCCCGCCTCGCCGATAAGTTCGACGCCGAGCTGTGTGGTTTCGCGGGCCTCAGCCTGCATCTGCCCTTCTGCTTCACGGAACACACGTTGAGTGTAGCGGAAACGGAAGGGACCAGGCTGTCCCGCAAGCCGCGTTGCACACATGCGCGCAACCTGCAACGTGACGTCAGGTCGCATGGCGAGCAAGTCGCCCCGAGAGTCGAAGAATTTGAACGGTGTACCGGGCAGACGCCCCCCCGACCGCATGACGTCCATAATCTCAAGCGTGGGGGTCTCAATGGGGGCATATCCCCGACTGGCGAGCAGCTGCTGCACATCACGTGTCGCCCGCTCACGAAGAAGCGCCTCGTCAACCAGCACATCACGAAAACCCGACGGAGTCACGTAATTCATATCGCGCGTTTCCTTACTTTGCATGGTTTCCATCCGCATGTCCTGTTCCAAATTTTGATATTTTAGCGGCTCTATCTCATCCGCATGTTAGAGAAGTCGCATCGCCACAAACTGAACGCGAAGCACACGCATGTATGACACGAATGCATACGTATCGTGTTACATCCAGCGCCGCACAGTGTCTCACTCTATGTCTAAGCGCAGAATCCCTCTTGCAGAGCCTTACTCTATCACAGTAGAGTAATAAAGCAACAAGAAACAGAAAAACGCCGGGAAGGGAACTCTTTTGCCCCCTTTCCGGCGTTTGAGCTATCTTCGCGATTCGTTCAAACCATACACGAAGCAAAATGAAACGCTACTCGCCTGCTTCCAGCACTTCTTCGACATACTCAACCACGGGCTGCTCGCCAACATGTTCAAGCTCAGCTTCCGGCACGTGCCAGCATTCGGTGGCGGGCAATCCCGGAATCGTTGATGCTACAAACACCGGATCTTTTCCGGCCTTGCGCTGCTCCTCGTAGTCCTTCAGGATGGCGATCGCCCACTTACCTAAAAGGAGGATGGCGATCAAGTTTACAATAGCCATGAATCCCATGAAGATATCAGCTAAGTTCCATGCCAGATCAAAACTCATGACCGCACCAAAGTAGATGACAACGAGGCATACAACACGGAACACCAGCAGTGCAGGCTTGTTCTTCGTAATAAACTTGAAGTTGCTCTCGGCATAGAAATAGTTACCAATAAGGCTGGAGAACGCAAATGCGAACACCGCAAACGTAATGAAGTGGATGCCAATAGCGCCGATGGAGTTGTTCACAGCCATCTGTACCAGCGGCATACCATTAAGTTCGGTTGCGGCAGCAGGATCCTGCACGTAGAACACCATAACCATCATGGCCGAACACGTGCAGATGAGCAATGTGTCAATGTACACCGACAAGCTCTGCACCAAGCCCTGCTTGGCTGGATGCGACACGCTAGCCGTAGCAGCGGCGTTCGGAGCCGAGCCCATGCCGGCCTCGTTCGAGTACAGGCCGCGCTTGATACCGAGCATGACTACCGATCCAGCGAAACCACCGGCAACGCTTTGGAAATCGAACGCCGAGGCGAAAATGGTGCCGAACACGACGGGTAGCCAGCTGATGTTCGCGAGGGTGGTCCATACGGCAAGAATAATGTAGGCAATCGCCATGACAGGCACGATAACCGACGTGATGACCGAAATGCGCTTCGCGCCACCGAAAATAACGAGCGCTGTCAGCACCGCAAGGGCAACACCTGAGAACACCGCAGCACCGTTGGTCAGATAGTCGGGGAAGTAGTACTCAAGCGTCGAAGTGGCATTGTATGACTGTAAGCCGTTGAAACCAAAAGCGAAGCACAATATGAGCAGTACTGAGAACAGCACGCCAGCCCAGCGCTTACCCAGCGCTTGCTCGATGTAGTACGCCGGACCACCACGGAACTCACCTTCCTCGCCGCGTACCTTCCACGTCTGCGCGAGCGTAGACTCAACGAACGCCGACGCAGATCCGATAATAGACATGAGCCACATCCAGAATACGGCACCCGGACCACCCGTGGCAATAGCTGTTGCCACACCGGCGATGTTGCCTGTGCCCACGCGCGAGGCGGTAGATACCATGAGCGCCTGGAACGACGAGGTGGAGCGCTCACCTTCCACGTGCTTTTTCTCCGTGAGCTGCGTGAACATGTCTTTAATGAAGCGGATTTGCACACCGCGAGTACGAATGGTGAAGTAAATGCCCACAAATACGAGCAGCGCCACCAGAATATAGGTGTACATAAAGCCGTCGATTTCGCCCGTCACATCAACGAGCATTTGGTTCCAATCCATGAAACCCTCCTTGTCCTTCCCTCCCCGTTTGTTACCCTACCACGAGGCCGCCCTTACCCGATGGCGGCCTCGACAGTTACCTTATTCGGCAAGCTTGCGCGCAAGCACCTGGTTGATAAGCTTCGGGTTACCTTGACCACGCATGGCTTTCATACACTGGCCCACGAAAAAGCCGATGATCTTGGTGTTGCCCCCCTTGTAGCTGGCAACCTCGTTGGGGTTGGCGGCGAGTACCTCCTCAACCACAGCCTCGATGGCACCAGCGTCGGACACCTGCTTCATACCGCGCTCTTCCACAACGACGTCGGGATCCTTGTCTTCTTCGAGCACAGCCGCGAACACTTCTTTCGCCTGCTTGGAGGATATCGCATCAGATACCAGCAGCTTCGCGAGACCGACGGCGCGCACAGGCGTCAACGGCGAATTCGTCACGTTGAAGCCCTCATGCGCGTTCACATACGCCGAAACGTCGTTGATGACCAGATTCGCAACCGGCTTCGCCAGTATGGCCGCCTCGGAGCCAGCTGCTGTCATGCACGACTCGAAGAACACCGACATATGCGCATCTGCTGCCAACTGCCGCGCATCGTACGCCGATAGACCATAGGCGCTCTCAAAACGTGTCGCTTTCTGGTCAGGCAGTTCGGGTAGCTTGGCGCGCACGTTGTCAATAAACTCGTCAGACAGATCAAACGGCACCATGTCAGGTTCGGGGAACAGGCGATAGTCATCGGCGGTTTCCTTCACGCGCATGACGATGGTCCGCTTCGTCGACGGGTCCCAGTGACGCGTTTCCTGGTAGATCTGGCCGCCTTCTTCTAGCACCTCGGCTTGACGACAAATCTCGTATGCCAGTCCGTCGTGAAGGTTCTTGAAGCTGTTCATGTTCTTGAGTTCGGTCTTCACACCGAATTTCTCGGTTCCGCGGCGGCGCAGCGAAACGTTGCCGTCGCAGCGCAAGCTTCCTTCTTCCATGGAGCAGTCGGAAATGCCAATGGCCAGGTAAATCTGACGCAACTTCTGCATGAACAAGCGCGCTTCCTCAGGTGTGCGAAGGTCGGGCTCGGTAACCAGCTCGATCAGCGGTGTGCCTGCGCGGTTGTAGTCCACGAGCGAATGCGTAGCGCCCGCGATGCGACCTTCGCCGCCGCCGATGTGCACCATCTTACCCGCGTCCTCTTCCATGTGGATGCGCGTGATGCCCACATGCGCGGTGTATCCGTCGTCGGTGCGCGTGATGTTGTCGCAGGATTCACCCACGGCAAGGTCGTTTAAGCGGTAGCGCTCGCGAGCAGCTGCGCCATCGACGGCAAGATCCAAGTGACCGCGCATACAGAACGCAACCGGACCTTGAGTGGTCTGGAAGTTCTTCGACATGTCGGGATACATGTAACCTTTGCGGTAGAACATCGAACGTTTTTCGATATCGCAATTCGTGGCCAAACCTGCCAACACGATGGATTCAATGGCCGCCTTATTTGGCACGGGAAGAGCACCAGGCAACCCCAAGCACACCGGGCAGGTGTGCGTATTCGGCTCGGCACCAAACTCTAGCTTACAGCCACAGAACATCTTTGTGGTAAGCGTGGTTAGTTCGGCATGAATCTCAAGGCCGATGACCGCCTCCCACGTCTCGAACACCTCTTCGAGCTTTTTCATCGCGCACCACCTGCCTTTTCAACCTTTTCGGCCTGCAGCTGACCGTCGCCTTCTGTGTCACCTTCCGCAAATGCTGGTGCCACCGGAGCACGCCCGTACGCAAGCTCGAGTGCCGCCGCAGCGCGTAGCATATTTTCGTCTTTGAACTGCGGAGATATGAGTTGAACACCAATGGGCAAGCCGGTGTCGGCGCCCAATCCTACCGGCATACTCATGCCGCCATTACCCGCAATATTAATGGATATGGTGAACATATCAGACAGGTGCATTTCGGTGGGATCCGATATTTCACCGAACTTGAATGCAGTACGCGGTGCCACCGGCGCCAAAATGACGTCACATTTCTCGTACGCTTCCGCATAATCGCGCGTGATGAGGGTGCGTACCTTTTGTGCCGCGTAGTAGTATTTCTCGTACACGCCAGAAGAAAGCAGGTAGCTTCCCAACATAATGCGGCGCTTCGCTTCCACGCCAAAGCCTGCGGCGCGGCTAGCTTCGTACTGCGCTCCGAGATCCTTGCTGTTTCCATCGCAGTAACCGTAGCGTACCGAATCGAAGCGAGCAAGGTTACTGAAAGCCTCGCACGGGCCAAGCACATAATAGGCACTCATGGCCGCTTGCGCGTGCGGCAGGTCGATCTCAACGATGTCGGCGCCCGCATCGCGCAGAGCACCAATAACTTCCTCGGTCTTCGCCTTCACCTCGGCCGTTAAACCGCGTGCCTCCATAAATGCGGGTACCACACCAATGCGCATGCCGCGTACCCCTTCGGCGAGGTTCGCCGTGAAGTCGGTGGTGATGTCCTGACTGGTGCAGTCGAGCGGATCGCGGCCAGAGAGCGCGTTTAAGGCAAGCGCCGCATCTTCGACGCTTCGTGCGAACGGGCCCACCTGGTCGAGCGAACTGCCGAATGCCACCACGCCATAGCGCGAAACTACGCCGTAGGTAGGCTTCACCGCCACCACGCCGCAGAAGCTGCCCGGCTGACGAATCGAACCACCCGTGTCAGACCCCAACGTGATGGTTGCCAAACCGGCAGCAACCGACGCCGCGCTTCCACCAGACGAACCACCGGGAACGCGCTCGAGATCCCACGGGTTGCACGTGCGGCCAAATGCGCTCGTTTCCGTTGACGAACCAAACGCGAACTCGTCCATGTTCAGCTTACCTAAGGGAATACCACCCGCATCAATAATATTTTGCACGCATGTTGCCGTATAGGGAGACACATAGCCTTCCAACATGCGCGACGAACACGTGGTGTGTGTGCCTATAAGGTTCATGTTGTCCTTGAAAGCAACCGGCACGCCCGCCAGCGGGCCGCATGACGCAAGGTCGTTTGCTGCCACTGCCGCATCAATGCGCGCGGTAGCCTCGTACGCCAGCGCTTCGGTGGTTTCCAGAAATGCATGCACTTTGGCATCGTTTGCTTCGATACGCGCAAACGACTGTTCGGCAATCTCGCGAGCGCTGAACTGCTTTGTGGCAAGGCCAGCCTGTAATTCACGCACGCCCATGGATGCGAAGGAGGTCTGCGTCATTACCGATCGCCCCCTTCACCAAGAATCGAGGGGATTAAGAAGCAGCCATCTTGCTGCTTCGGCGCATTCGCCAGCGCCTCTTGCTGAGTAAAGCCGGTCGTTTCCACATCGTCACGCATGACGTTCACAAGGCCCCCGATGGGATGAAATGTGGGTTCAACACCCTCAAGATCGTACTCTAGTATGGGGCTAAGGCTTTCGATGATGGCGTTGAGGTCAGCTGTCATCTGCGTCACCTCGCCATCGTCGAGACCGATGCGCGCGTACTCGGCGATATCGCGCACCTGACGCTCGGAAAGATGCTGGGCCATAGGTTCTGCTTTCTCTCTATCGAATGCCGCCGCGCCTGTAAGCGCATTGAAGCGGCGTAGACGTAACTTGCCTATGATAGCAGAACCAGCCCACAAAAGCTTGCCCAGCATGAATGCGCTCGGGAGTTATCCCCATTCAGTCTTCTTCAAGAAGAGGCTGCCTTCTTTCCGAAACAACCAGAAAAGCATTGTGGGTCCGCAACAATGCAGACCCACAATGCTTTTCTTCTCGGTGCCGCTCTGCCAAAAATACAATGTACGCCCAGTGTGCGACATTGTGCCTATTCTTTTGCTTGTACCTCCGAGGCGGCTTCGTGTTCGGCTTGTCGCTGCTCAAGGTAAGCTTTTGACACTACTTTTGTCATGATGACGCCACCCGACATAATGTCGCCCTCATCGTCATACGCAGCCACGTTCCAGAATTGCTTCGTGCCACCTCGACAAGGCTCTTCATGGTCGAGCTCAGCTACGCCCAACACATCACCATCGCGGCCGCTCTTATGATGGCGCACTTCGACCGTCACGCCGAATGGAAGCTCGGTGTCTGGATCGGCACGCAACTCCGCAGCGCGACTAGCCACAGTTTCCAACAACGAGATAGTGGCTCCCCCATGCAGAAAACCGTACGGCTGACGCCATTCATCGGTGATAGAGAACACCGCTTCTGTGCAGTCGGGTTCTTCTTTCGTGAAACGAATGCCCATAGTCTCAACGAGCGGCATCGCGACCCTTTCCCTTCTGTTTTACCTTCCCGAGTTTCTAGCCTACAAATTCACGCAGATCAACATGCAACAAATAGTCCAGCTCACCAGCTGTTTCCTCATTGGTTTCAAGGAACACAAACGCGTACGACCCCGTTTTCGCACCATCAAACTCAAGTACCCGCAGCGGATGACTAAAGTGCGCCATCAAACCCGCCAAATCGAACGGTTCATAGCCGCTGCATCCGTCCGGCACGCCCAACAACGACATGCAGTACGTCTTACCACGGCGCGACTCGAAGATGCGCGGGAAGCTGGGGGCTTCACCATCCAGAAACGCCTGATACGTGCGATATCCGTACGCATACCAGGCAATATCGGTGCCAGAGAGCCCCGCAAAGCGAAGTGGGTTGAACTCAATGGGACTCACGTGGCCATCCTTCACGCGCACCTCGACATGCATGGGGAAGTTGCGCGCTCCCACCACTTCGTTCACGCGGGCAAGCCATGCCAAAAACATCGGTGCTGTCTCTTCAATGATAGAAGGCGAGGTCACATACATGCGGTCACTCGTATCTTCTGAGCTGGCGAAGTCGTGGCGCAGCACATTCACCAGATGTGGCGCGCCGTCTTCATCGTAGTACGCATCGAGCGCGTACTCTTGTCCGTCTAAATAGCCTTCCAGCACGAACTCGTTTACACCCACCACGCTTTCTGGGTAGCGTTGTTGCCACACCGAAGCATTCTCGGCGATGTCAGCGAGTGCCACCTCCCAATCAGCGCGGCTGCTTACCACGTGCACGCCCATGCTACAAAAACCCACGCTCGGCTTCAGCACAAACGGCACAGGTAGCGTATCGAAATCAAGCGCTCGCAGCTCATCAACGGAGCACTTACGGAAGAATAGCTGCGGATCCAGCTCTGCGAGCGCGCGTCGCGTAGCGGCTTTATCCTTGAACAGGGCAACAGGTGCATTTACCGGAGCATCCGGCGCATGCTCAGCAATCCATGCGAGCGCGTTTTCCGAGTTAGTATACACGCGCTCGCCGGCAGTCAAACGGCGGATTGCTTCTGTCTCATCCACCAGATTGAGCGTGCGTTCGCCGGCAATCGACCGAACAAACGCATTGCCCAGCACCGGGTGCTGCGACTCGGCACACCAATCAAGCAGCACATCAGATGCGTAAGGGGCTTCGAGTATGATCATGAAGAGCCACCCTATCAGTGATGGAACAAGCGCATACCGGTAAAGGCGATAACCATGCCGTACTTGTTGGCGGTTTCGATAACGTTGTCGTCGCGAATGGAGCCACCCGGCTCTGCAACGTAAGCCACACCGCTCTTACGAGCACGCTCGATGTTATCACCAAACGGGAAGAATGCGTCGGAGCCCACCGATACATCGGTCTGCGTAGCAACCCATGCCTGCTTCTCTTCGCGCGTCAGCGGCTCGGGCTTTACCTTGAATACCTGCTGCCATTCGCCCTCACGCAGCACATCCTCGTACTCGTCGGAAATGTATACGTCAATGGCGTTGTCGCGATTCGGCCGACGTATGCCGTCGACAAACTGCAGTCCGAGGACTTTCGGATGCTGGCGCAAATACCACGTGTCGGCCTTGTTGCCAGCAAGACGTGTGCAATGGATACGACTCTGTTGGCCCGCACCCACGCCAATAGCCTGACCATCTTTCACGTAGCACACAGAGTTCGACTGCGTATATTTCAGCGTGATGAGCGCCACCACCAGATCGATCTTGGCGGATTCAGGCAGCTCCTTGTTCTCGGTTACCAGATTTCCCAGCAGGTCGGCATCAATGCGGAAGTTGTTGTGTCCCTGCTCAAAAGTGATACCGAACACATCTTTGCACTCCTGCTCGGCCGGCACGTAGTTCGGATCGATGCGAACCACGTTGTACTTACCCGACTTCTTAGTCTTCAGGATTTCGAGCGCCTCGTCGGTGTAGCCCGGTGCGATAATACCGTCCGACACCTCAGCCTTCAGGTAACGTGCGGTATCAGCGTCGCACACATCGGAAAGTGCTGCCCAGTCGCCGTACGAGCACAGACGATCGGCACCACGCGCGCGAATGTACGCACAGGCGATGGGGCTGAGCGGAGCATCATCTTCAACGAAATAGATCTGACGGTCGACATCGGATAACGGCAAACCAACTGCCGCGCCCGCCGGACTCACGTGCTTAAACGACGCAGCCGCAGGCAGACCCGTCGCCTCCTTCAACTCGCGCACCAGCTGCCACGAATTGAAGGCGTCTAAGAAGTTGATATAGCCAGGCTTGCCATTCAACACCTCAACGGGCAGGTCGGACCCGTCCTTCATAAAGATGCGCGACGGCTTCTGGTTTGGGTTGCACCCGTACTTGAGTTCCAGTTCGTTCATGGGTTCTCCTTTGTTGTTGCGGCTCACTGAGGTGTGGCATAGGATGATACTCCGTGCTCACACAATCCTCGCTTGGTGGAAATGTCCACAGGACATTTCCAGTCGCTGCGGAACTGCGCGCGGAGCACCATCCTATGCCACACCGCGCATTTCCTCAAACGAGATAACGTATAGTTGGTATTTCCGTAAGGTTAATCTCCCAGATTCTTGTTATACAGCGTCACAACGCCATTCACGTTGGCATAGAGGCTTACTTTGTTGTCGGCGTTCAGGGCAGCCCACACCTCATCAGCCTCGGGCAGCTTGACGAGCACCGGCTCGCCTGCGAACGTGGGCAGCGGATTGCCGTCGCCCTGATACGTGCTGATGAAGTAGCCGCATCCTTCGTCCACTCCTTCGTAGGCGAAGAACTCGCGAACGCAACGGCCGCCCTCGTGCTTTAAGATGGACAACTCAAACGTGCCGTCAGGGTTGATGATAGCGCTAATGCGCGGGGTGAAGTTGGGTGCGTCGGGTTCGTACTCGCGTGCCATGCAGCCATCGCGGAAACTACCCACTTCCACGATCGTGTCGGTCTGGTCGCCATTGGTAACCACGAGCGCGTCACCCATAGCGCGCACCGGATGGTAGATGATCAGACTCGGATCAGCCAAAAGCGCAGGGTCGTGTGCTTCGGTGCGAATACCGTCCTCGGTTTCCACGAACACGCGGTTACGGCTGTTCACGCTGCGACCCATAATGAAGTAGTACACGCGATCGGCGCCAACAACGATACCACGCCCAGGATACGGGTTTCCTCGAAGAATGTCGGCTAGGTTTTCCATGCTCGGTCTTCCTTCCTCACGATACGTCGCTGATACGGCTCTTAGCAGGTCTGCCCATGAAAAAGGCAAGCCTCCCTGAGAGCGGGTTCAGCTTGCCCAGACGGTCGGCATGTATGATGCGCACCACTCCCCCGTGGTCGTCCACGATGATTCCGTCAGTCGCAGCGCGCCGCTTGCACGCGTGCAGTGTAGCACATTCGGCGTCAAACAGCGGAGGCAAGCTGCTGATAAGGCGGCGAATGTCACGAAGGTCACGAAGGTCAACGGTTCAAATGCTGATCAAATGTTGACTCGACCGAATTCCTGCAAAAATGAACTATTTTCAAGAATTGAACTTTTTCTCAAACCCACATGCTATGATTCTTCAAACGTTGAACTTCTAGGCAAACATTGAACTATCAACGAAAAGTAATTGAACTTGACGGAGGTAACCGATGACAACATCATCGTTCTCAGACCGGCTTCGCCAGGCAATGGATGCCCGCGGACTTCGCCAAGCTGACATAGTACACAGAGCAGAGCGAAGCGGCGTGAAGTTGGGAAAGAGTCACATGAGCCAGTACGTCAGTGGCAAAACCGTTCCACGTGCCGACACCATGGCCTTTCTCGCACGAACGCTTGACGTAACCCCCGAATGGCTCACTACTGGTACCGTCACCACGAACGATGCACCTGACAGCAAAACAGCCGACACGTCCGCCGCAAGTACGAGCACAGAAGCGCTGTTGTGCTCGAACACCGAAATGCCCGCTCGTACAAGCGAAAACGCAGATACGAAAGCACACGCCAATAACGACACGTCCGCTCGCCGAGCAGGAACAACATCCAGCAATAACGACAACACCCTCACAGCAAGGAGCACAACCATGCGCGAATTCAAGAAGTCATCGAAGCTCAACGACGTTCTTTACGACGTTCGCGGCCCCGCACTCGACGAAGCACACCGCATGGAGAAAGCCGGCGCGCACATTTTGAAACTCAACATTGGAAACCCCGCCCCATTCGGTTTTCGCACACCCGACGAAGTGGTGTACGACATGGCAAGCCAGCTGACCGACTGCGAAGGCTATTCCGACTCTAAAGGCCTGTTCAGCGCCCGCAAAGCTATCATGCAGTACGCACAGCTAAAACACATTCCCAATGTGGGCATGGATGACATCTACACAGGCAATGGTGCAAGCGAACTGATTAACCTGTGTATGTCGGCGCTACTGAACGACGGTGACGAGATTCTTATCCCCTCCCCCGACTACCCGCTGTGGACGGCCTCGGCCACGCTCGCCGGCGGCAAGGTGGTGCATTACCTGTGTGACGAGCAGTCGGAATGGTATCCCGACCTGCAAGACATCCGTAGTAAAGTAACCGACCGCACCAAAGCCATCGTCATCATCAATCCCAATAATCCCACCGGTGCGTTGTACCCACGCGAAGTACTGCAGGGCATTGTAGACATTGCCCGTGAGCATCAGCTAATCATTTTCTCCGATGAAATCTACGATCGATTGGTCATGGATGGCCTCGAGCATGTATCTATTGCTTCAATGGCACCCGATTTGTTCTGCGTGACGTTCAGTGGCCTGTCGAAGTCGCACATGATCGCCGGCTACCGCATCGGCTGGATGATCCTCTCGGGAAACAAGCGCGTAGCGCGCGACTACATCGAAGGCATCGACATGCTGTCGAACATGCGCCTGTGCTCGAACGTTCCCGCGCAGTCCATCGTGCAGACCGCACTCGGTGGGCACCAGAGCGTAAACGACTACATTGTTCCTGGTGGACGTGTATATGAGCAGCGCGAATTCGTATACAACGCCTTAAAGAGCATTCCCGGTGTGAGCGTGGTGAAGCCGAAAGCCGCATTCTATATCTTCCCCAAACTCGATGTGAAGAAGTTCAACATCACCGACGACGAACGGTTTGCGTTTGACTTACTGCACGACAAGAAGATCCTCATCACGAAGGGTACCGGGTTCAATTGGCACGAACCCGATCACTTCCGCATCGTGTACCTGCCGCGCATCGAGGTGTTAAGCGAAGCAATGACAGACCTCGCCGACTTCCTGTCGTACTATCGGCAGTAGCGGCAGTAGCGTATGACGGCGCGCGAGATCTACCGGCCGAGACTGGCTTCGTGGCGATCGCGCGCCTCTTTGCTGTAGCGTTGACGGTAGCGCACGTCAACCAATTCGGCCACGATGGAAATAGCCAGTTCGGCAGGGGTTTTCGCGCCAAACTTCAACCCGATGGGCCGCTTGATACGTAGCCACCCTTCTTCCGTGCCACCCTTAGCAAGAACCAGATCGTGCACACGCTCGTTCTTGCCCGCACAACCCATCATACCCACGTAACTGACCTGATGCTTGAGCGCCCACACACACGCTTCAGGGTCGAACATGTGTCCACGCGTGAGCACACACACGTAATCGGCAGAATCGGCGGCATAATCGTCAAGCGTGTCGAACGTACCTCCAGGAAGCAGAATACGCCGCGCTAACGGAAAGCGCGTCTCGTTCAGGTACGCCGGATCGTAATCAACCACCGTCACCGCAAAGCCCACATGATCAGCAAGCGCCGCAACCTCACTCGATGCATCGGAGGCACCCAGCAACCACACGCGAACCTGGTCGAACAGCGCCACACTTGCCCAGGTGAGTCCCTCGAACTGATCGTTGTGCATTGACGGGCCGCGCGTTACATCTTTCATCTGGAACTTGTCGCGCTCGGAGTACGCGCGCGAGGCTACAATTGCCTTCGCGTCGTTGCAGAAGAACACAAGTGGTTCGCCATCCGCCGATCCCACGTCGCCGTATTTCTTCGTAACCTCATTGTCGACGTTTTCCTGCGCCTGCGTATCGTCGTAAACAAGCTTGAACCCGAGCCACGCGAGATCGCCCTCGTCCATAGCTCGCAACGCCCGCTGAAACGTCGGAATGTCCACCTGTGTGAGACTCTTAGCCAAGCGTTCGATACAAGCAGTACTCAGGTGCTCCTTACCTGCCAGCGCCTCATCGGAAAAGCACGGGAAATCAGCTGGATCGAAATGCGGGGTGCACCCTGCCCGAAGATCGGCGATAACACCTTCGAGAACTTCCCTTTTCATAGCGAGTTCCTTCCCTTTCGTGCATCCCTAGATGACTTATTTCATGTACCTCACAAAGCGAACACACGTCAGCGAGAGGACCGCAGCGTCGAGCAACTCCGCCTGCCCCGTTAGGGCAGACGGAACTAAAAGATGTGAACGATGCGGTTGTCGTCCATAGTCATGCGCCCTTCGGCAATGGCGCGCAGTACCTGGGGATACAGCGCATGCTCAACCTCATGAATGGCTGCCTCCAGATCGTCAATCGACCAACCTTCGCGCACTTCAACCGCTCGCTGAGCTACAATGGGGCCTTTATCGTAGTCCTCGTTTGCGAGATGAACCGTCACGCCTGTCACCTTCACGCCCGCTGCATACGCATCGGCAATAGCATGCGCCCCTTTAAACGACGGCAGCAGTGCTGGATGCAGGTTAAGCACGCGGTCAGGAAACGCACTCAGCATCACCGGCGTAAGCTTGCGCATGTAGCCTGCCATCACCACGTACTCAACACCCGCTTCCTTCATCTCCCGCGCGATGCGCTCGTCAGCAGCATGTGCATCGGCATACACCTCGCGGTTGAGCGCCGTGCAGGAAAGGCCCGCTGCCTTCGCGCGCTCGATACCGTATGCATCAGGACGCGACGACACCACATGCACGATCTCAACAGGCAAGGCGTCCTTTGCAATGGCGTCGATGATGGCTTGTAGGTTCGTACCGCTACCCGAAAGCAGTACACCGATCTTAAGCCTGGAATCCATACAGCCCCCCAGCATTTGCGTAACGCACCTTGCCTTCACCAGCCACAATGCGGCCCACACGATAGAACGTTTCGTTTTGCCGCGCGAGTGCCGCCTCAACATCTGTTACCTTGTTAGGATCGCAGATAAAGATCATTCCCGTGCCCATATTGAAGGTCTTCAGTGCTTCCTCATCGGTTAGTCCAGCCGCCGCGCAAGCATAATGAACAATAGGAGGAACAGGCCACGACCCAAGGCAGACCTCAGCATCCACATTGTCCGGAAGCGCACGGTTTAGGTTCTCGGTGATGCCGCCGCCGGTGATGTGCGCCAGGGCGCGAATGCCGCCCGGAACCTCTTGCATGACCGAACGAACAGGTTTCACGTAAATGCGCGTGGGGATAAGCAGCGCATCAGCCACGCTCATACCGCCAAGTTCGTCGCACGGAGCTGTCTGCTCATCGAAGGTCTTACCATCAAGACACACACGACGCGCCAACGAATAGCCGTTTGAATGCAATCCGGTCGATGGTAGCGCAATGAGAACATCGCCCTCGCGCACACTGAGCGGATCGAGCATTTTCGGGCGATCGACAATACCCACGCAGAAACCCGATAGATCATAATCATCCGGGTCCATCACGCCAGGATGCTCAGCCATTTCGCCACCAATCAGCGCACAGCCCGACTGTCGGCAACCTTCACCGATGCCGCCAACAATCTGCGCCATAGCTTCCGCCTTCAGCTTGCCAACCGCCACGTAGTCGAGGAAGAACAGTGGCTCGGCTCCTGTTGCCAGAATGTCGTTTACACACATGGCAACTAAATCGATACCTACGGTGTCGTGTTTACCTAAAAGCTGGGCGACTTTCAGCTTCGTTCCCACACCATCGGTGCCGCTTACCAGAAGCGGATCGGCCATGTCCTTCGCCGCAGCAATGCTGAACAAGCCACCAAAGCCGCCGATGTCGCCCACTACTTCAGGCCGATACGTACTATGCACCGTATCCTTAATGGCGTCGACCGCACGAGCACCCTCAACAATGTCGACGCCCGCCTGAGCATAGGTCATGCCCTGCTGGTTTTTTGTCATGTCCTTCTCGCTTTCCCTGGTTTTATCGGCGTATCGTACGCGCTTACGCCGCCACATCCTGCGCAGCCCCCGATATAGCCTCTTCATCGGCGGCACTTACCGCGTCTGCTGCATTGATGTCCTCTGCATTGCCATACGCATTCTGATCAGTTGCAACAGTACTCTCCGTCACATAGGCGAACAGTACCCAACGTCCGTTGCTTGCAAGATTGTCGCACGTGGAGAGCGTGAACGCCTTCTTCATATCGGACGCCTCAACAATATCGTCAGCTGAAACCACCGACCGGTCTATCTTGTCCTGAAGGTAGCGCTCGAATTCGTCCGGCGACGAAAACTCCGTCTGTGCCAACGGCTCGGTTCCCGAACAATGAACAAGCGAACACGTGAGCAGACGATAGTTTCCCTGCGGCGTAAGAATGTAGACCGTTCGAGACGCGTCAAACGCACCTTGATCCTCGAGGCCAGCGATGTCGGAGAACATAGACCCGTCGTTCATGTTGTGCCCATACACCACGTTGTTATCATCGGAGAAGTCGGCTGCGTTCTCGGCGGAAAGGAAGATGCAGCCGAACACGGCAAGCCATCCTTCCGAGCCCGTGAAATCGTGTGTAAGGTAGTAGTCATTATCTGAGCGATGCACGATAGGATAGTTGATGTTAGTGTTGGGAATGTAGATCCAACCCACCACGTCGGGATTGATCGCACGCAGCGCATCCCAGTCAACCTGTAAGTCAGATAACGACATCGCCGCCACATCGCTCGGTGGCATGAAGCCCTCGTTTGCGATGTCGTTGTAGGTCTGCCGACCCTGCCAATAGCTGAAAAGAATGGTGCCCAGCGCCAGTAAGGAAACCAGCAGCACAACAAGCGCCAGCACAATCACCACGCGCAGTACTTTCGAACCGCGCTTTTTCTGAGGGGGCATACTCATACCGCCACCCGATACAGTGGCAGGCATCATACCAGAAGCGGACTTCCGAGCAGCGCTGCCGTAATTCGCTCTGCCGTATTGCGAAGCGTCCATGTTTAGGTTTTGGCGCACAGGGCGGGCGAAATTTTGCGAATTCTGATGAGAACGGTTGTCCATCGCTACCTTTCAACATGCACACGTTGCGCTCAGTGCGGCTTTTCAAAACGAAACTATCATAGCAAACGCCCCCAAAGCGGGGGCGCGAGCCTGCAAAATCGCACGAACCGCCATACGGGCGGAGGATCAGTTTGCGTTGACTGACTGGTTCGCCAACCGGCCGGTCAATTCGCCAACTGGCTATTTCTTCATTTCCTCAAAGAAACCCTTTGCAATAAACGCAACAATAACGAGAACGATAATGGCAACGACTATCCAAACCGCCATCATGGGCACCTGAAAACCGAAAAGAGTCATGGTAATCTCCCCTTTTTTACGTACCTAATTACACATCAACTGTGAATCTATCATAAATTTCCTGGTGCAGGGTATCGCAAGCGTGAAATTTATGCAAGCGTGCCACCGACAATTGTCGGCAAAGGTAACCTTTCCGAAATAGTTTTAGGCAAAGCGCGATGCACAGACAGCGGTAAGGTGTCCGTTTTCATCCTGAAAAAGACACAAACGACCATCGCGACTCTCGTATACGCTGCTGAACAAAGCGGGTTGGCCTGATGCACTTGACGCGCTTTCGGTATTCGAAGCAGCCACGTTGCGATCTGCCGATGCCGCGCTCCTGTTACCCGCTGCATCTCGCGCGCTGGCGACAGCGACTCTATTTGTAGCTGACATGCCAGAACACCAGACCTTGCGCGGGCGCATTCTCTCCCGCCGCTGAACGATCGCGTGCCGCAAGCACACGCTTAACCCATTCTGGTTCTCGCTGTCCACGCCCCACCGCAACAAGCGTGCCTACAATCGTGCGCACCATGGAATGTAGGAACGCGTTTCCCACTACCGTGATACAAAGACAGCGCTCCCCCATGATCAACTCTTCGGAAAACGAGATCTTGTTCACGTTACGGCACGTCGGTTTACCAACTGCCGAAGCAGCGAGACAGAAACTCTTGAAATCGTGCTCGCCAATAAGACAACGCGATGCGAGTTCCATTGCGCGCACATCGAGCCCCTTCGGCTGATGCCAGCAGAAGTCGCGCATGAATAGCGGTTTCGTCTCATCAAGGCAGATAAAGTAGCGATACTCGCGGCAGATGGCGTCGAAACGGGCGGAAAATCCCGGTTCGCGAAGGGCAACCGACCTTACCGTAATGTCATCATGCACGAGCGCATTTAATGACCTACACAGGCTATTGAACGTTCGATCACGCAGTTCACCGGCAAGAAGATCGAAACTCACCACCTGCCCGCGGGCGTGCACACCCGCATCGGTGCGCCCCGCGCACGTTGTTTCCACCTTGCGACGAAAGAGCGTTTGCAGCGTCGATTCCAGCTCACCTTGCACGGTAAGCTGGCCCGGCTGCCGCGCGAACCCACAAAATGCTGCACCTTTATAGGCGACAGTCAGGGACAGCGTTATTACCTGCTCTTCTGGCGATACCGCGTCGCTCTGTAGCGCCTTGTCCACATCCGTCACATCATGCGCGTGTCGTGCCGCATCAGCCGCCGCCGCGCCAGCGCCAGCACCACCCGCACTGCCACCAACACCAGCGCTGCCCATACAGTCGCCAGCGTCCACGCAAGCCTTCCCGTTAACTACCATCACGCCCGCCTTCAATGCTAGGCAACTATCGCGGCATGACCGAACAACTCCTGCAGTTCGGAACGCATAACCCGATTCGACGCGTCAACCGATACCGGTAATTCAGCACGCAGCTTTGATCCGTTGTTTTGCTGCACAAACAGCACCACACCATCGCGCCCCGGATACGACTGCAAGATACGGTTCAAACGCAGCGTCTTCGCCTGATCAAACGTTGAACAGGGGACTCGTAATTCCAGGCGCGAGGGACGCTCATCTGACTCGTTGAGCTCGATAATCTCAAGCTCAAACGCCATGATCTGATTACCGCGATCGCTATGCTCGAACTTGCCCTTAATCTTCACGATCGAGTCTTCCTGGATAACCTCTGAGAAATCGTCGTATTTGAAGCAGATGCATTCGACGCTGCCCGTGGTGTCCTCAAGCTCGAAAGTAGCCATTTTGGTGCCACGCTTTGTGAGCTTCACCACAACGTTTGAGATCATACCCACAAACACCGCATTAGGAATCTCCTTCGTGCGCTCAGCCAAGTCGCCGAGCTGCCACTTTGTCATACGCGAAATGGCATGCTCGTATGGCCGCAGGGGATGGTCGGATACGTAGATCTTCATGATCTCCTTCTCGAAGGTGAGCAGCTGCCGCTTCGACCACTCCACACCATCGGGCGGCGGCACTTCCTCCTTGAATGAGTCGTCGACCTCCGCGAACATGCTGAACATGTCCATCTGACCCGAATCGCGGTCTTTCTGACGCTTCGCCGCACCCTCGAGCAACGGTGTCTCGTCAACGAAGTACATAAGTTGCTTTCGTGTGTAACCAGTCGAATCAAACGCGCCACCCTTTATGAGCGCTTCGAGGGTCTTTCGGTTGTAACACTTTGCATCCAAGCGGCTCACAAAGTCATGTAAGCTGGTAAAGGGGCCGTTTTCCTCTCGTTCAGCGATGATAGCGTCAGCGACGTTTTTCCCCACGCCACGCACACCCACCAAGCCGAAGCGAATACCTTCGTCAACCGGCGTGAACTCAGCGTTCGATGAGTTAATGTCGGGCGGCAGCACCGGCGTACCGTTGCGGTTGCAGCTGGCGATGTAACGAATGAGGCGATCGGTGTTTCCCATGTAGCTGGATAACACAGCAGCCATGAAGTCGTTCGGATAGTGCGCCTTCAAGTATGCCGTACGCATAACCAAAATGGCATACGCTGCCGAATGCGATTTATTGAACGCGTACTTCGCGAATTTTTCCGCATCGTTCCAAATTTGCTGGGCGATCTTGATGTCGTAGTTGTTTGCAACCGCTCCGGCATCCCAGTCGCCCTGCAGCTGTTTCATCACGTCGAGCTTCTTCTTGCCCATTGCCTTGCGCAGCTTGTCTGCCTTACCGGCAGAAAAGCCGCTCATAGCCATGGAAATCTGCATGATCTGCTCTTGGTAGACCATGGTGCCGTATGTTTCTTCCAAAATGGGCTTCAAGCGTTCATCGTAGTAGTGAATAGCTGTTTTACCACTGGCTACCTTCACGTAGTCATCGACCATGCCGGATTCCAGAGGACCCGGACGATTCAACGCGATAGAGGCCACCACGTCGGAGAATCGACTCGGGGGAAGTCGACTGAACAAACTCACATATAACGCGCCTTCAACCTGGAACAGGCCATCCATGTTACCCGAACGCATGAGCTCGAAGGCTTTTGGATCGTCGGTGGGTATTTCTTCAGGCACGATCTTTTCGCCGAAGCGTGCTTCGATGTTGCGGCATGCGCGCGACAACACACCCAAGGTGCGAAGCCCCAGAAAGTCCATCTTCAACAACCCTAGATCGGGTGTGTAGTGACCATCGTACTGGGTAATAATTCCGCCGCCCTTCGTGTCACGCTTCATGGGAACATGATCACTCATGGGGTCGCGGCAGATGATGGTGGCACATGCGTGCACGCCCTCACCGCGCACGTGCCCTTCGATTGATTGAGCGGCGTCAATAACCGCTTTCACTTCGCTTTCAGCGGCGTAGGCCTTCTTCAGGTCGGGATTAGTGTCGAGCGCCTTATCGATAGTGATGCCAAGCTCATCACCGATCATCTTGCAGATGCGGTCACCCACCGCATACGGATATCCCAACACGCGCGCCGCATCACGCACAGCGTTTTTCGCCTGCAGCTTACCGAAGGTGATAACGCCAGCCACATGATCTTCGCCGTACACGTCTTTAATATGTTCGATAACTTCACCGCGACGCTCATCTTCGAAGTCGACGTCAATATCGGGCATCTCAACACGCTCTGGGCTCAAAAAACGTTCGAACAGCAGGCCGTTTGATAGCGGGTCAAGGTCAGTGATACCCATGGCGTACGCCACAATGGCTCCTGCAGCAGAACCGCGGCCGGGACCAACGCCGATACCCTGACTACGTGCCCATTCGATGTATTCCTGCACAATGAGGAAGTACGCCGGGAAACCTTGCTGGATGATGACGCTCATTTCGTAATCAGCGCGCTCCTGCGCCTCGGGAGGCACCGGCGAACCATAGCGCTTAACCATGCCCTCGTTCACGCGTTTCCGAAACCAGCTTTCCTCGGTTTCACCCTCAGGCAAAGGGAAACGCGGAAGGATGGAATCTCGCTCAAGCACAACGTTGCACTTTTCCGCTACCTCGACCGTCGTATCACACGCCTCAGGGAAGTCGGCAAGCGCATCGCGCATTTCTTCCTCAGTCTTCATATAGAATTGGTCGTTAGCAAACTTCATGCGGTTGACTTCATCAACCGTAGCGCCCGTGCCGACGCACAGCATGATGTCCTGCGCGCGGGCATCTTCTTGCAGTAGATAATGGAAATCGTTCGTGGCAATGGTTTTGAGCCCTGCAGCACGCGCGACATCGGTGAGCATATGATTGAGCTCGGTTTGCGTGAAGCCGGCATCGGTGCGTATGCCCTGGTTTTGCAGCTCAATGTAAAAGTCACCTGGATCAAAGCAGCTCGCGAACTTACGAGCCCATTCCACCGCATCATCAAATTGTCGGTTGTCGAGCAGCTTCGGAATAATACCAGCAACGCACGCACTCGAACCGATAATGCCGTGCCCATACTTTTGCAGCATGCTGAATGTGGTGCGCGGCTTGTAGTAAAAGTTGTCAACGTGGCTTTCCGACACGAGCTTCAGCAAGTTATGGTAGCCTTCGTTCGTTTTTGCAAGAAGCAACAGGTGGTACAGGCGCGGTTTCACGTCCTTGCGAAGCTCTTCATCGGTGGTGAAATAAACTTCGCATCCGTAGATGGGTTTTACCACCTTGCCCGTTTCCTTTTCGACAGCAGTACATGCATCGCAGAGCTCAACGACGCCACTCATGACACCGTGGTCGGTAAGGGCGACGGCTGGCATGTCGAGATCGGCTGCTCGGCGCACCATATCCTTAATGTGCGTAAGCCCGTCAAGCAGCGAATACTCAGTGTGGTTATGCAAGTGAACGAATGCCATAGTGTATGCCTCGAATGCGTACGTTATGCGCCGGGGTACGTATTGGGAGAAGATGAGCGCAAGGTTGCTTTCACGGTTTCTTTCACATTCATTCTAACAGCTTCCCCGAAGTTTGATATCTCGAACCCCGCGAACAAACCGTGGGTTTTTTATGAAACGTATGTTCGAGTACCTCTCTACAAAAAGATCCCGCAGCTTTCGGCTGCGGGACCCTCACATAGGTACTGGTTTTGCGACACGTCGCCTTACGCTTCGGCCGCCTTAATGCGCACATTGCACCACGCAATGTCAGCGGGCAGCATAGTCTTTGCCAACTCGGCTTCATGCTTACCGGCGGCTTCATTCTGCAGCTCAGCCAGCTGATCACGCACTGCCTGCACGTCGATGTCCTCAACGGCCACCGCACGGTCGGCCAAAATGATGACTTTCTCCCCCGTCACTTCAACGTAACCGCCCTGCAAAGCGAACGCGCGAGGATTCGAGCCATCCTCGTTCTTCAGACGTACGACACCATCGGCCAAAACAGACACGGTGGGCGCATGGCCGGGCAAAAAACCCATCTCGCCCTCGACGCCCGGCACGATAACCATATAGGCTTCAGATGAGAACAACCGCTTTGCCGGTGTGACAATGTCGCATGCGAGAGCGGCCATTATTCGCCAGCTTTCTGCATCTCGTCGTACGCTGCATACACGTCCTCGATGGCCCCTTTGTACACGAAGCACTGCTCGGGAATGTGGTCGCACTTGCCGTCGAGAATCTCGGCGAAGGAGCGCACGGTGTCCTCAATCTTCACGTACTTACCCGGGTTGCCAGTGAACACCTCAGCAACATGGAAGGGCTGACCCAAGAACTTCTGGATCTTACGGGCGCGGTTAACGGTGAGTTTCTGCTCTTCTGACAGCTCGTCCATACCCAGAATGGCAATGATGTCCTGCAGGTCCTTGTAGTTTTGCAGGATCTGCTGCACACCAACGGCTACGCGGTAGTGCTCTTCACCAACAATCTCGGGATCGAGCGCGCGCGACGTGGAGTCGAGCGGATCCACCGCCGGGTAAATGCCCAGTTCAGCAATGGAGCGGGACAGAACCGTCTTGGCGTCCAAGTGGGTAAACGTCGTTGCCGGAGCCGGGTCGGTCAAGTCGTCGGCGGGCACGTAAACGGCCTGAACCGACGTAATGGACCCAACGTTGGTCGACGTGATGCGCTCCTGCAGGTCACCCATCTCAGTTGCCAGCGTGGGTTGGTAACCTACAGCGGATGGCATACGTCCAAGCAGAGCGGACACCTCAGAACCAGCCTGCGTGAAGCGGAAGATGTTGTCAATGAACAGCAGCACGTCCTGACCCTGATCGCGGAAGTATTCCGCCTCGGTCAGACCCGCCAGACCGACGCGCAGACGCGCTCCCGGCGGCTCGTTCATCTGTCCGTAGACCAAGCAGGTCTTCTCGATAACACCCGACTCGCTCATTTCCAGGAACAAGTCAGTACCCTCACGGGTACGCTCGCCAACGCCGGTGAACACCGACGTACCACCATGCTCCTGAGCCAGGTTGTTAATGAGCTCCTGAATACACACGGTCTTGCCAACGCCAGCGCCACCGAACAGGCCCGTTTTACCACCCTTAACGTAGGGCTCGATCAGGTCGATAACCTTAATGCCGGTCTCAAAGATCTCCGTCGTCGTGGTGAGCGTTGCGTACTCGGGAGACGGATGGTGGATGGGCATCCACTCGGTAATCTCCGGCATGGGCTTGCCATCAACAGGCTCGCCAATAACGTTCCAGATGCGACCGAGCGTATTCTGCCCAACAGGCATCATGATAGGAGAACCAGTGTCCTCCACCTCGATGCCGCGGGTCAGACCGTCGGTGGACGACATGGCGACAGTACGCACCAAGTCGCCCGGAAGATGCGTTTGCACCTCCAAGATAGTGTTGACCTCCCCAACGGGGGTCATGGCATTGACCGTAAGGGCGTTGTAGATAGCCGGCATCTGGTCCGGCGGAAACTCAACGTCCACAACAGCGCCAACGATTCGGACGATACGTCCCTTCGCACGCTGCTCGGCCGATGCGCTTGCATTCGTTTCAGCCATTTATTCCTCCAAAGCCGCAGCGCCGCCCACGATCTCCGAAATCTCGGTTGTGATGGCGCCCTGGCGGACACGGTTATATAGTCTGGTCAGCGTTTCGACCATTTCGTTGGCGTTGTCGGTCGCCGACTTCATGGCAGCGCGGCGAGCCGCCTGCTCAGCGGCAGCCGAATCGACAAGCGCATGGAAAATCGTCGTGCGAACATATGCGGGAAGCAACATGTCCAGCACAGCCTCAGCGCTCGGCTCGAACTCGACGTCACCGGGAAGAGAGGCCTCGCCAGAGGTGCCTTCGGCATCGCCTTGCAGGTCGTCGGCGTTGACCGGCAGCACCTGCTCGACACGAAGCACCTGCTCCGCCGCATTCTTCGCATGGTTGTACACAAGCACAACCTCGTCGATTTCGTTATTCACGTAACCGTCGATAGCGAAGGTGGCGATAGCAGACGCCTCTTCAACCGTAGGATCAGCAGAGAGATCCTTAAACTCCAAGACCGGCTTGACGTTGCGATAGTTGAAGTATCCAGCGGATTTCTTACCGCACGCCACGATCTGGCAAGAGGCCCCTGCAGCTTGATTCTCTCTCATAAGGCCCTCGGCGCGGCGCAGCACGTTGCTGTTGAACCCGCCCGCAAGGCCACGGTCCGACACGACAACCACGATAAGCACGTTCTTAATTTCCTCGTGCCTGCGGAGCAAGGCGCTCTGCCCGCCCTGCACGCGAGAGGCGACGCTTCCCAGCATTTCCATCATCGATTCGGAGTACGGGGTCGCAGCCTCCACGCGTTCCGTTGACTTGCGGATCTTCGCCGCAGCAACCATTTCCATGGTGCGCGTGATCTGCTTCGTCGACGATACGGAGCTGATGCGTCTTTCAATGTCGTGAAGGTTGGGCATGTTCTACCTGCCTTACGCCGTAACCGAGAACGTCTGCTTGAACGAGTCAAGCGCGGCGTTCAGGTCGGCTTCAATTGCGTCGGTGAACTTCTTCTCCTTCACAATGCTCTCCAGCACCTGAGGTGCCGAGGCACGCAGGTACGCGAGCATCTCCGTGCGGAAGCGCACGACGTCGCCAAGCGGAATATCATCGAGATATCCCTTGTTGCCAGCATAGATGGCCGCCGCCTGTTCGGATGCGGGCATGGGCA
Organism: Adlercreutzia sp. ZJ138; assembly: GCF_011038935.1. Classification (NCBI taxonomy): domain Bacteria; kingdom Bacillati; phylum Actinomycetota; class Coriobacteriia; order Eggerthellales; family Eggerthellaceae; genus Adlercreutzia; species Adlercreutzia sp. ZJ138. The sequence goes on from NZ_JAAKEA010000003.1 coordinate 49,084, forward strand.
TATAGCGACCCTGCTTCAGCAGCTCGGTCATGTGTGCACCGCGGTTCAGCTGATCCTGTGTTGCCTTGTCCAAGTCGCTGCCGAACTGGGTGAACGCCTGCAGCTCGCGATACGACGCGAGGTCGAGACGCAGTGAGCCAGCAACCTGCTTCATAGCCTTGATCTGCGCAGATCCTCCAACGCGGGACACAGAGATGCCCACGTCGACTGCAGGACGCTGACCCTGGAAGAACAGGTCGGTTTGCAGGAAGATCTGACCGTCGGTGATGGAGATGACGTTCGTGGGAATGTATGCGGAAACGTCGCCTGCCTGCGTCTCAATGATGGGCAGAGCGGTCATGGAACCCGCACCGTTCTCATCGGACATCTTCACAGCACGCTCGAGCAAGCGGCTATGCAGGTAGAAAACGTCACCCGGATATGCTTCGCGTCCCGGCGGACGACGCAGCGTCAGTGACATCTGGCGATATGCGACGGCCTGCTTCGACAGGTCGTCGTAGATGCAGAGCACGTGGCGTCCGGGGTTATCGGCACCTGCGGGTTTGCCGTCCTCGCCGTTGTACATAAAGTACTCGCCGATAGCAGCGCCAGCCATAGGCGCGATGTACTGCAGCGGGGCAGAGTCGGACGCCGTAGCGGAAACGACGATGGTGTAATCCATCGCGCCGTGACGCTCGAGTGTTTCGACGATCTGCGCGACCGTGGAGGCCTTCTGGCCGATTGCCACGTAGATGCAGATCATATCCTGACCCTTTTGGTTAATGATAGCGTCAACCGCAATAGCGGTCTTGCCCGTTTGACGGTCGCCAATGATCAACTCGCGCTGGCCTCGCCCGATGGGAATCATCGAGTCGATAGCCAAGATGCCAGTCTGCATCGGCTCATGCACCGGCTTACGGGCGATAACGCCAGGAGCCTTGAATTCGACAGGACGCATGCCGTCAGCCTTGATAGGGCCTTTGCCGTCGATAGGAATACCCAGCGGATTCACCACGCGGCCAAGCATTTCCTTGCCCGACGGAACCTCGACGATGCGACCGGTGGTGCGCACCTGGTCATTCTCCTTGATCGCGGTGACATCGCCAAGGAGCACGGCACCAACCTCATCCTCTTCGAGGTTCTGAGCCAGGCCGTACACGGTCTTGCCTTCGCCGCTGACAAACTCCAGCAGCTCACCTGCCATCGCGTCCTTCAGGCCATCAATGCGGGCAATGCCGTCGCCGATCTGAATGACGGTGCCAACCTCACGGGACTCGACACTGGTGCTCAGCGCATCAAGTTGCCTGCGCAGAGCCTCGTCAATGGACTGTGCGGTGATTTCTGTCACGAGCGTTCACCTCCATCTGTTGTGTCTTTGAGGACGGTACGCGCATTCTCTAACTGCGTGAGAATACTGGCATCGATCCTCTTGCCGTTTGCGTTCATGAGTATGCCGCCCAACAGGGATGGGTCGATATGCTCACGCAGCACGACCTTGGTTCCCAAATCGGTTTCGGCTTTCCGTACGATAACCTCTCGCAGGTGGTCATCGAGCTCTACGACCGTGGTCACATCGACAACGGTCATGTTCAGCTTGGCTTCGAGCTGTTGCCCATACGCCTCGCTCACGCGGGGAAGCAGATCCGTGTCGCCGCGCTCTGCCATAACGGCGAGAACATCAACGAGCACGGGATTGGCCGTGGCGAACACGCCGCGAGCCACCTCCGCACGCTGCTCAGCGGTATACGAGCTGTCGCCGATCGCGCTTGCAAGATCCATGTTCGACCGCATGATCCGCACAATGCTCTCAAGCTGATCGCGCACTTCGAGCACGTCGTTTTGGCCACCTGCCTCGTACACGCCATCCAAAAGGACAGCAGCGTACGTGGCTACCTGCTCTTTAACGATCTGGCGATTAATCGGCATTGAAACTGCCCGCCTCGTTCACATAGCGTTCGATGATCGCGCGATGCTCATCGTCGCTCAAATCCTGGCCGATCAAACGCGACGCCACCGCGATAGAGGTGTCTGCAACCGAACTCTGCAGCTCGGCGATCGCAGCCTTCTTCTCGCTCTCGATGGCAACGCGAGCTTTCTCAACCATGACCTCCGCCTCGCCTTGCGCCTTGGCCGTGATGTCGGCTTTCACCGACTCGCCGGTCTTCTTCGCATCAGCGATAATCTGCGCAGACTGGCTTTTCGCTTCCTCGAGCTGCTTGCGATACTCCTCGAGCAGGCGCTCGCTTTCAATGCGCGCCGCCTCCGACTTCTCAAGCGCATCCTTCACAGCAGCCTCGCGCTTCTCGATGATGTTGTCCACCACCGGCCAGCCAAACTTGGCCAACACGACGGCAATCACCAGGAAGGCGATGAGCATCGGAATGAACTCGTTCATGTCGGGAAGGATGAGGGCGATGCCCGTCTTCCCCCCTTCTTCGGAGGCAAACGCAGCCACCGGAAGAATAAACGAAGAGGCCGCGGACAAAGCAGCAGTGAAGCCGAGCGTACCCAGTATCTTCTTTGCTTTTGCTTTCACGTGCTCTCCTTTTCGGTTTCTTTAGAACGTATCTGCGCTCAAGCCGACTAGAAGATGAACGCGGCAACCAAGCCGATCAGGGCGAGCGCCTCTGCGAGAGCGCCGAAGATCAGGGCGTTGGTGAACAGCTTGCCGGCGAGCTCGGGCTGACGGGCGGAGCCGACGCACAGGCCGTAGCCGCACAGACCCAGACCAATGCCGGGGCCGATGGTGCCAAGGCCATAGCCGACAACCTTCAAGGCCGCGATGACGAGAGTGGTTTCTGCCATTGTTTCCTCCTTTTACCGTTTCCGGGCCCTTCCCAGAAACACCAGTACCTATGTTCATCCGGCGGGAGTTTGCCGGGACAAACCAAAATCAGCGTACCCACGAGGGGCATGCGGCGCAAAGCGCCACGTAAAGACAAACCTCTTAATGCTCCGACGTAGCCAGACCAATGTAGACAGCCGACAGAATAGTAAACACATAAGCCTGCAAGAATGCAACCAGGCACTCCAGCACGTACATGGCAATAAGGAACAGCATCCAGATGATAGAGGGAAGCGCCAGCACGGCGTTAGCTGCGTAGATGGCATCCTGAATAAACACCGTGGTTAACAGCGCGAAGATACCAAGCACCATGTGTCCCGCGAACATATTGCCGTAAAGTCGGACGGCCAACGTGAGCAGGCGAATGACCAGCGAGATAAACTCAAAGAACCAAATGATAGGAACCATTGGCTTCGGCAGGCCCGACGGGGCAATGGACTTGATGTAGCCCAAGCCGCCCTTGGCTTTGATGCCGTAGTAATTAAAGTACACGAACGCGATGAATGATAACGCCCAGGTGACACCCAACGTGCCCGTTGCAGCCTTCGCACCCGGAATCAAACCAATCACATTCGCGGTGAGAATGAAAAAGAAGAGTGTGGCCAAAAACGGTATGTGCTTCTTGTATCCATGCCCGATGGCGCCTTCACCCATGTTCCGCTTCACGGCGTCATAGCCCCACTCAACCATGCCGGCAAACTTGCCGTTCGGAACGACTCCGATCTTACGTACACCGATAAGCACCACCGCCAGAACCACCGCCAGCACGATAAACATCCACAGCGTGTACTGGGTGATGCCGAAGCCGCCGAAGTCGACGACGAACGCCGAATCGAACGAAGAACGAAGATGTTCGATCGGAGCGGCGATGTCCGCCAAAGGGTTACCCGTCAGTTCCATGTAGCTCTCCTCTACTATTGTCGCTTCGATATAAGACCGAAAGCAATAACCGCAACGATGAACGACACAACCTCGGCGAGCGCGTACGCAAGCAAAACGTCACGTGCAATCAAGCCGCACACAACGATACCAGCGCCGAGCATCACGAAGGAAACGGCGATGGCGGCGAAGAACAAACCTGCAAGGCTGCCCGTGTGCGTTGGGTTGATTGCACGCACGCGGACGGTGGCATACCGAAACGGCAGGCAGCTCACCACGCCTATCAGAACTCCTATGATGATCGCAATCGCCAAAACAACTGCTTCCCCTCCGCATGCCGTACGAATCGGCATGCATGAAACGTCATTTGAAAGTATAGTAGCGAAACGCGCGGAAAGCACCTATTTATATTTATTTTTTTGCCTCGCAATTCGGTAGATGATGCATAAACTCTCACTATTATGAATAATTTCTGATTAGTTTGATTTATTATCAAGATAATGTAAGTTCTGGAGCTTTTCCCAAGAATCGAAAAAAGAATTTTTTAACCTGATTACCCATACAGCTTGGGAAAAACGCATACCGCATCGCAAAAAAACAACCTTTTCACCATTTTTGCATGGAAGCTGTTTTGTACAAAAGTATTCGTCTGTCTCGATACACGCCACAGAAGCGTACAAGGGGCGCTGCGTGCAACCTACGCCGCCCCTTGTAGCACCGAAAAAGCCAGTGATTATTCGTACACTCGCAGCTTCATGCCCGACTCGCGCAGCATATCCATGGCAAGTTCGTCGGGATATGGGTTCTGATACACCACCTCGGTTATACCGGCGTTGATAAGCATCTTGGCACATACCACGCAAGGCTGCGTGTTCACGTAGATGCTTGCCCCCGAAATGTCGATGCCGTAGCGCGCCGCCTGGATGATGGCGTTTTGCTCCGCGTGTAGACCGCGGCAGATCTCATGACGCTGCCCACTGGGAACGCCCATCTGCTGACGCAGACACCCCGTCTCGCCGCAATGCGCAAGACCAGTGGGAACCCCGTTGTATCCTGTGGCCAAGATGCGGCGATCCTTCACAATGACGGCTCCCACCGCACGTCGCAAACACGTCGTGCGCGAGGCAACCTGGTTCGCCAATGTCATGAAGTATTCGTCCCATCCAGGACGATTATCCGGCGCGCCCATGCTAACCCAACTCCGGATACAGGGGATACTTCGCCAACAAGGCATCAACCCGTTCGCGTACCTCGGCAAGTTTCGTCGCGTCGTCGGCATTAAACACCGTTTCGGCAATACAGCAGCCCACTTCGCGGAAGTCGTCGGTGTCAAAGCCGCGCGTGGTAGCCGCGGCGGACCCCACGCGAATGCCACTCGTGACGAATGGGCTGAGTGGCTCGTTGGGAATCGAATTCTTGTTCACCGTAAGCCCCACTGATTCAAGCAGCGTCTCGGCGTCCTTGCCGGTCACGCCAGCTGGCGTGAGATCAACAAGGCACAGATGATTGTCGGTGCCACCCGACACCAGGCGCAGGCCCCCTTCGACCATAGCCTTTCCCATGGCAGCACAGTTGACTACTACGTTGTTTATGTAGTCGGCGTACGACGGCAGCAGCGCCTCGCCGAACGCCACAGCTTTGCCGGCGATAACGTGCATGAGCGGGCCTCCCTGCGTACCAGGGAATACCGCCTTGTTGATTTTTTTCGCCATGGCCTCATCGTTGGTGAGAATAAACCCGCCACGCGGGCCACGCAGCGTTTTGTGGCTGGTGGAGGTAACAATATCGGCGTACGGAACAGGGCTTGGGTGCGCTCCTGCGGCAACCAAACCGGCAATGTGCGCCATGTCCACCATGAACAGCGCACCCACCTCATGCGCAATGTCGGCCATGCGCTCAAAGTCGATAACGCGCGGATACGCGCTCGCTCCGCCAATAATGAGCTTCGGGCGCGTTTCCTTCGCCAATCGCTCCATGGCGTCATAATCAATAGTTTCGGTTTCAGGATCGAGACCATAATGAACCATGGTGAACCACTTGCCCGAGAAGTTCACCGGCGAGCCGTGCGTGAGATGTCCACCATGATCGAGACTCATACCCATAACGGTATCCCCTGGGTTTACTGCAGCCATGTACGCTGCTAAGTTCGCGCTTGCACCGGAATGCGGCTGTACGTTGGCGAATGTGCAGTCATACAGTTTACATACGCGCTCGATGGCAAGATCCTCAACCAGATCGACTTTTTCACACCCACCGTAATAGCGCTTCCCCGAATAGCCCTCAGCGTACTTATTGGTGAGCACGCTGCCCATGGCCTCCATGACGGAAGGCGACGTAAGGTTTTCGCTGGCTATAAGCTCAACGCAACCGCGCTGGCGGGCAAGCTCCTGTCCGATGATATCTGCGACCTCAGGGTCGGTCTGCGAAAGAAATGCGTGCGCCATACTATGCTAGCTCCTTTCCAACGCCATGATCTTCTGCACGCGACCAGCATGACGGCCACCGCCGAAATCGGTTGACAGAAACGCATCGAGAATAGCCTTATTCTCGTCAAGCGTAACGAAGCGGCCCGACAGCGTGAGCACGTTCGCATCGTTGTGTTCGCGGGCGAGCTGGGCAAATTGTGTGTTAACCGCGTTCACCGCACGAATGCCGCACACCTTGTTCGCGGCCACAGCCATGCCGATGCCCGTACCGCACACGAGCACACCGAAATCGGCGTCGCCAGCGGCTACATAGCGCGCGACACATGCAGCGAAATCGGGATAATCGACCCTCTCGTCGGTATCGGGCCCGCAGTCGATAACGTCGAAACCGCCTCGAACCAGGTAGTCAACGAGACTTTGCTTCTGCTCGAACCCCGCATGATCGCTTGCGATACTGATAATCACGGAAACACACCTTCCCTATTCTCGCCGTATCCTTGCGTTTGTTGCACCCGCCTTACAACTGCTTGGGTGCAACAGAAACACTATAGCGCCCAACGCGCCTGTGCCGCGTGAAATCTTGGTTAAGTTAGAGCGAGGAAGCGGCAAAGGCTGGCGAATGACGAGTGTCGAAACGGCGCGAACGGTGCAGGCAGCACAGGCAGCACAGGCAACGTAAACGGAAAGCAGCGAAGAGCACCACGAAAACCGAAGTGTCACCACCAGGATACGCGTATCCTGCAAACAAATGCACTATCCGATCACGCCCTTACCTTCCCCACTGCGCGTACCCATCCGTCAAGCAGCGCAGCGCGTTCATGGGCTTCCATAGTCGGATGAAAGCACGTATCAGTCGTGCGTAAGGCACGCAATGCGTCCGTACCACTCCAGAAACCGGTGGTAAGCCCCGCCAGGTACGCCGCACCAAGTGCGGTCGTTTCCGCATTTGCCGGGCGACGAATAACCGCATCAAGCACATCGCTTTGGAACTGCATGAGGAAATCGTTCGCCGACGCTCCCCCATCAACGGTAAGTGACGTCAGACTCTCGCAGGCGTCAGCTTCCATAGCACGCACCAAGTCGGAAACTTGATACGCGAGCGACTCGAGCGCCGCGCGCACCACATGCGCGCGAGACGTGCCGCGCGTAAGGCCGAGAATAGCGCCACGAGCTTGCGCGTCCCAATACGGCGCGCCAAGGCCCGTGAACGCAGGTACCACATACACGCCACCCGTATTTGGCACGCTGCGAGCGATGTCGCAGGTGTCAGCGGCTCGATCGATAAGCCCCAGATCGTCACGCAACCACTGAATGAGCGCGCCGGCCATAAACACACTGCCCTCAAGCGCGTATTCGGGCTGGGCAACACCTGGAGCGCTGGCGGCTACCGTGGTCACCAACCCATGTGACGACGTACACGCCTCATGCCCCGTGTGCATGAGCAGAAAGCAGCCCGTGCCGTACGTGTTCTTCGCTTGACCAGGCTCGAAGCAACACTGACCGAACAACGCCGCCTGCTGATCTCCCGCCACACCACAAATGGGAACCCCCGACAACACCGCAGAATTGGTAGTGTAGCCAAACGGCGACGACGAGGGTCGCACGTCGGGCAGCATGCTTGCGGGAATGCCGAACAGGTCGAGCAACCACGGATCCCAACGCATTTCGTGAATGTTGAACAACATGGTGCGACTGGCGTTGGTGGCGTCGGTGGCATGAACACGCCCTTGAGTGAGCGTCCATATAAGCCACGAGTCAACCGTTCCGAACACCAACTCCCCTGCCTCAGCGCGCTCGCGAGCGCCCGCAACGTTGTCAAGAATCCACGCAATCTTACTTGCGGAGAAGTATGGGTCGGGAATCAGGCCCGTCCGGCGCGTGATCTCGCGCGCGATGGATTCGTCGGTACACAATGTCTCAACCATGTCGGCCGTGCGGCGGCACTGCCACACGATGGCGTTTGTTACCGGCTCACCCGTGCGTCGATCCCACACGATGGTAGTTTCCCGTTGATTCGTGATGCCAATGCTGTCGATGTCGGCAGGCTCCAAGCCGTTCGACACCACAAGCTCGGTAAGCGCTCCGAGTTGTGAGCTTAGTATCTCGCGTGGATCGTGCTCAACCCAACCCGGCTGGGGGTAGATCTGACGAAACGGGTTCTGCACGCAGGAAACGACGTTTCCTTGCGCATCAATGAGCATAGCGCGTGACGAGGTGGTTCCCTGGTCGAGCGCTACGACATACGTTGCTGACATGCGTTGTCCTCCATCCAAACCGCTATATCTTCGAACACCTGGCGCCGACCAGGTTCGTTGAGTATCTCATGACGCATGCCTTCGTACAGACGCACGTCAACCTGACGTGAGCCAGCCCGCCGAGCCAGGTCGGCTGCGCGCTGCACACCCGCACCGAAATCACCCACCGGATCACACGCACCAGCAACGAATAACAGCGGCAGATTAGACGGCACCTTGCGCGCACAGGAACGCGATGCAACCTCGGCCGTAAGGCTGGTGAGCGCAGCATACCCACCCACCGAGAACATGACTCCGCACAAATCGTCGGCGCGGTAGGTGTCAACCACGGCGTCATCGGTACACAACCAGTCAAACGGCGTGCGCGCATCGGCAATTTGGTGAGCATAGGCACCCACCCCCAATCGGTCGAGCAGTGAGCTGCGGTAGTCGGCACCCTTTAGCGCCGCGAGCGCCCGGGCGAGCAGGTTGCCGGCACGCGAAACAATAATCGGCTGCTGCCCCGTGCCGCACAGCACCGCCGCCGCCACGCCCTGGCCATGGCGAGCAAGGTAAGCGCGAGCAATAAAGCTACCCATAGAATGCCCAAACAGGATATAAGGAACCTGCCGGGGATAACGCCCTTCTACGATACGACGAAGCTCGTGCACATCGCCGATGAGAATATCTTTGCCACAAACCGGCAGCACACCCAACTCATCGGCGCTGGCCACGCTTTTGCCATGCCCGATATGGTCGGCTGCACACACAACGAACCCACGAACTGCCAAAAAGCGCGCGAGCTCGTCATAGCGGCCCACATGCTCGGTCATGCCATGTGCAATCTGCACGATGCCGCGCGGGTGCTGCGACATGTGAGCGCGCGAACCCCGCGCGCCACGCACATCAACCGGTGTCCATATAAGCCCCTTGATGGCAGTTTTTTCATCGCACGATTGAAACCCCACCGGCGCAACGTTCACAGCGCTTTCGGCGTTTTCAGCACTCACAGCGCTTTCGGTACTCGCAGCACGCTCGGCACTTTCGGTACTCGCAGCTCGCTCGGCACTTTCGAAAACCCCAGCACTTTCGGCGCCTTCGACACTCAAAGCGCGCTCACTCTGATTCTCCATGGGAACCCCTCCGTCTTTATTTCACCCATTTGTCGTTCCCCATTATAACCAGGTCAACCCTTTGCTGCATGTTCATCCAAAACTGCGGAGTGGGCCGAACGTTCCCGAGACACCGACATCCGATGACAAAACTGCAAACCAACGCGAACTCTTATCGGCATTGGAAGGGATGCTAAGCCCCAGTTTTGCATGCGCCCCACAGAGAATTGGTGCCCCAGTAAGGAAGGATTGTGAACCAAAAGTGGACGATTCTTGTCATATCTCCGCATGTCAAGCGTTATCCTAAAAGAGCACTGATGCCAACCTTAGGAGACGCTATGGTTACCTCTATACCCCCTCTTACTATTCTTGGCTTAGATATCGGAATTGGAAGCTGCGGTTGGTCGCTACTCGACATGACGAACAAGAGAATCATTGCTTCAGGCGTCCGTCTCTGGGAAACGCCGCAAGAACCCAAAACAAAAGCAAGTACTGCGGCAACTCGCCGCGCCGCTCGATCAGCACGGCGCAATACCAAACGGAATGCAGATAGAAAGAAACACTGTCTCACCCTTCTCAAAAAGCACAAGCTTGTTCCTGCCGACGCTCAAGCCCAATGGCTCCAATCCGTGAAGAAAGACAAACCCGTCATAAAACTAAGGGCGGAAGGACTTGAAAGAGGCCTCACGGATCGCCAATGGGCCCAGGTTCTTTATTCTCTATGCGACCGAAGAGGGTACATTCCTCATGGTGACTCAACCTCTTCAGGCGACGAGGGTAAGGTACTTAAGGCAGTGAAGCAGAATGCCGAAAAACTACAGGCTGCAGGCATGAGGACAGTAGGCGAAATGCTCTCTCAAGAACCACGCTCCCGAAACAGAGGCGGAGACTACTCGTTATGCGTCACCCACAATGACCTCATCGTGGAGGTCAACGCTCTTTTCGAGGCCCAGAGAGAGCATGGGAACCCTCGAGCAACTTCGCAATTCGAAGAGGAATACTTGGATATCTTCTCTTGGCAGAAAGACGTGTCGGAAAACGATCGGCGAATATATGACCAGGTTGGGTGGTGTACATATTTTAAGAACGAGAAAAGGGCACCAAAATCAAGCCTTTCTTCTCAGATGTGTGAAGCGTTTGAACGCGTTTCACATGCCGTATGGATCGACGAAAAAGGCACCGAACACAAGTTACCACCCGAGATAAAGCAAAGAATAGTCGAAGTGCTTTTCAGCCCCGTTCCTCTGAAGGGAAATAAGAGCTGCAAGGTAACCTACAAGCGAATTCGCGAATGGATGGAGCTCGATTCGGATTTTACATTCAAAGGAGTCGAATCCGAAAAGGAAAAAACAGAGGAGATCTACATCCCTAAAGCATGGAAAGTGATGCGAGAGAATCTCCCCAACGATCTAACAGTGGAACTACGCGACAACCGGGAACTCGCAGATATCGTCGCAGGGTGTCTCACCTACGCCTCAAGCGAAAAGAACCTTGTTGCCGTCCTTAAGGAAAACTGTATCGATGACAAGGATATATCATCCTTGTGCAGCCTTCCTTTCACTGCGCAGGTTTTCACCGGCTATGGTTCCCGGAGCCTGCGCGCCCTCGATCTGCTGATAAGCTCATTCGAGGACTACGAAAACGTTACTACCTTAGCTCAAGCAGAAGAGGCATCGGGGCTTAAAGATATGCGCCTTGAACCAGGTGAACGACGCGACACATCACTACCACCATACAAACTTTACGACCCCACATGCAAGAATCCCGTAGTGCTGCGCGTTATGGGACAGGTCAGGAAAGTCGTCAATGCGATCATCAAAGAGTATGGCATGCCCAACGAGATTCATATCGAGCTGGCGCGCGAGCTCAAACAATCCAAACATGAGAAACAGGTAATCAGCGAAAGGAATCGCGCCACGAGAGACGCCCGCGAGGCACGAGTTGCAAAAATAACCGAAGAGCTTGGGGTAGTACCAAAGAAGAGCCTAATAAAAAAGGTTGAAGCCTGGGAAGAGCAAGGCGGTCGATGCGTTTACTGCGGAAACCCTATTTCTTACGAACGTCTCATTGCCGAAGATCATTTTGCCGAAATAGATCATGCCCTTCCTTTTTCTCGAACCTGTGATGACAGTCAGTCGAACAAAGTTCTTTCATGTAAAGCCTGTAATCAGAACAAGAAGAACCGCACTCCGTACGAATGGGCGCAAGATGGAGGAATCAACTGGGAAGACTTTTCTCTTCGCGTGACAAGGAACAAGAAGATAGGACAGAAAAAGCGCGCGAAACTCCTGTGTACCGATCTTTCGGCAGCAAAAGAGGGTGAGTTCATAAGCCGCAACCTTAACGACACCCGATACGCATCAAGAGCAGCCAAATCGTTTATAGAGAACTACTTGGCTTTCCCGGAAGACGGCCACAAACAGCACGTCTTCGCCGTTGCCGGCGGTGCAACGGCGCTTTTGCGAAGTGCCTGGGGAATTCGGAAGAACCGCGAGGAAGACCAAGTGCATCACGCCGTCGACGCCGCCGTTATTGCTGCCTGTACCCGCCAACAGGTAATCGATATCGCAAGGGCGAACGAGCGGAAGTTATACACTCCGAAAAGCGAGCGCAAAGATCTTTTTAAGGCGACCGAACCTTGGAAGGGTTTTTCTGAAGAAGTTGCAAAATGGAAGACAACCATAATCCCAACCCACATGGTCGATCACAAGATTGGCGGTCGCGTGTTCGAAGATACGGTGTATGCATACTGCGGCCTTCGAAAAGATGGCAAAGTGGGACTTCTGGGAAGCGGTCCGAAAGGCAAACTAGGGACAAAAGCCTCATCAAATTACATTGTTCGAGAGGACGGCTCAGCTCTTATTGTGGACGAACTGGCGTTCATCAACCTATGGCTCGATCCTGAAGCGAAGAAGGGGAAAGGACAGTTGCTGCTTGAGCCGATTTATCGGGCGGATATTCCATTTGAAAGCAAACCAGGGTATGTGAGAAAGTACATTCCACCTCAAAGCGATAAAAAGCCCCGAGAGTTTTGGGATCCAGTTCCGGAAAGGGCGCTTGCTTTGAAGCCCCTCACCCTTTTTCCACAAGATGTGATTCTCGTTAAGGGGGAGATTCGGAGATTTAAGACAATTAATATCGCTACATGTAGCTGGCAGCTCTCGGATCCAAGAGGTGAGCTGACTGACACAGAAGCAACCAAAGGACTCGCGTTTTTAACACTCGATAAAGAAAACCTGCCTGTTCACATTGAAGAAGACGTTCTGGGGCTTGTTTTTAAACGACTCTCGATCAAGCAACACCAAAAGAAAGAGTCAGAAGAATAACGTCATCTGAGCACCGTAGTCATTGGAATGGTTCTGCTTGCGTTTCCCAAGCAGAACCATTCTGTTCTCGAATTGCTTTTCGGTCATAGTAAACACCGTCACACTTCCTGCTGTGGGGATATGGTTCTTCAGACGAGCAACATGAACCTCTGTTGAATCGCGCCCCAGTGTTACCCGAGAATAAACACTGAACTGCTCCATGCTGTAGCCGTCTTTTACGAGGAATTTTCGAAATTCAGTGTAGGCTTTCCGCTCTGCTTTCGTTGCAACAGGCAAATCGAACATCACTATGATTCTCATCACCCTCACTTTTCCTCCAAACGAACAAACGAAACAGGCATAAGGGAAGGCAAGTTGAGTAAATAGGCATCCTTAGCTAAAACCGCCCGCTTGAGCGAGGCGACCTCTTCCTCAATTGCACTTTGAACCGAATGGCATTTCCCCTGAACGGAAACCGAACATTCAAACACCCTCGTAAGAAGACGCTTGTTGTCAGTTGAAAGACCCTCGGATACATCACAACATGCCACCAGCAAATCAACGACAGGCCGAAACGGTTCTATCAGATCATCAACTAAGTTAAATGCATTAAGATCACTGCAATGATGCAAACCTCGAGAGACGAGCCATCCACCGGAAACAGCACATCGAGCAATTCCCGCTCGTAACACCGCATAACCATAATCTAGAAGAGCTGCGTATGGCCCCTCCCTTCTGGTTCCTTCCTTCAAGTATTTCCGAAAGTATGCAGAAGCTGCGACAGACTCTCTACCAGAGGAATCCCCCGATTTCACCTCCTTGGCATACTTTCGAACATCTTCACAACCTTCCAGACCCAGTATTTCCAAGCATTGCGCTTGGTTGAGAATCTTTTGTTCTACGATCGCCTTCCACAGTTGCTTTGCGAGGGGTTTCGAAATAAGAAGCTGATCCTCCACAATAGCAGCATGTCTGGAATGAGCACCAAGAGGCAATTGAAGAGCGACGGGCATATGACCCCCATCACATACCAAAACCCCTATCCCTTCTTCTGCCATCGCTGCAAGCAGAGCGGTTGACACTACTACCTCATTGCTCTCTAAAACAAGAACCCAGATATCCTCCAGAGGAATGCTTGTCTGAACGCCTCGCTGGTCCACCAGCAATTGATTATTCTTGCAGAAAAGCTTGGCGGGATTCTGTAAACAAATGGTTCTTTTTGACATGGGGGACAACCTCTTTTCACTTGGGAATATCAATTGTATAATGTCCACCTAGGCATTTATACCAAATGGGGATTTGAGTGGACAACGCCTAGACAAGGGGCCTGCTTCGCAGGTACCCGCAAGGTAAAGCCCCGTTCGCGGGGCTTCCTTTTTCAAAAAACTTGAGATTAAGGATATTTTACAACCGTGTGTTATAGTTTTGCACGTACCACAACAATAAAAAACGCCCTTTCAAAGGGCGTTTTTTATTGTTGGCATTATACCAAATGGGGATTTGAGTGGGTGCCAAGACCAAGCTCATCGACCGGCTTTAGCGCAGCGGATTATACCAAATGGGGATTTGAGTGGGTGCCAAGACCGAGTCTGTAATATATTCAGTTTCACCAAAATTATACCAAATGGGGATTTGAGTGGGTGCCAAGACATACGCCGGACGTTTTTGATACCGCTGCAAATTATACCAAATGGGGATTTGAGTGGGTGCCAAGACCCCGTATTCATCTACGGACTTAACAGGACGATTATACCAAATGGGGATTTGAGTGGGTGCCAAGACCCTGACCCATCAGGCACCAGGCGACACGTCATTATACCAAATGGGGATTTGAGTGGGTGCCAAGACGGACGCTGATATTATCGCGTTGCCTGATGGATTATACCAAATGGGGATTTGAGTGGGTGCCAAGACAACGACGGAATAACAACGCCCATTTCCGTAATTATACCAAATGGGGATTTGAGTGGGTGCCAAGACTACCCATCAGTTATGTTTGCAGCACATGGATTATACCAAATGGGGATTTGAGTGGGTGCCAAGACGGGTGCGCATTCGATGATTAACGCGCGTAATTATACCAAATGGGGATTTGAGTGGGTGCCAAGACCGAGTCTGTTTGCAGCTGTGCAACCGGTACGTGCAGAGCAGCGCGAGAAATGTGCCCCCAGTTTCATTGGTATAAAACCGATACCACTCTATAAACCCAGCAAGTCCACGCGATCTAATTCACGTCAACCTGTAAGACGGAGACACCAGCCTTTCTGAAAGAGTCGAACCCCTGGAAGAACGGCAAACGCCCTTTGATGCAAAAGTAACTATCCCACAGCCTTTGCTAACTCGGGCACCTCCAGCGGCGCCACCTTTTTGATGTCTTCGCTGTGTAGTTCCATCGAGTTCCACAGATCAACCTTCTGCTGCATGTTCATCCAGAACTGCGGAGTGGTGCCGAACAACCGCCCTAGTCGTAGACACATCTCAGGACTCAGACCCCGCTTCTCACGAATGATCTCGTTCACCGTCTGACGCGTAACACCAAGCCGCTTTGCCAACCCTGCCACACTCAAACCAAGTTCCGGCATGTAATCTTCCCGAAGAAACTCGCCAGGATGAATAGGCGCACGACCGATGAGTAGGGCGTCTTCTCTTAGACATATTTCATCACACATAATGCCCCTCGATTCAGTGGTAATCGCAAACCTCAACGTCGTAAACACCATCGGACATAAAGCGGAAGCATATACGCCACTGATCGTTAATCGAAATGGCATGCTGTCCTTCCCTATTGCCCTTCAAAGCATGAAGCCTGTTTCCAGGAGGAAGTCGCAAATCCAGAAGAGCCACCGCATTGTCGACATACTCGAGCTTGCGCAACGCACGGCGCTGAATGTCCGGAGGCAGCTTTTGGCAAGAGCCCGTTTCAAACAATTCTCGAGAATCCGCGTCAGCAAACGTCCGAATCATAGCACCTCCTTGCAATGCAGTGTATCATGTCACGTGACGCTTTACAATATGCCATGAAGTCAACAACCCCGCTGAGTAATTCTGAGTTGTTGCAAATATTAATGCAACACTGGGGGTGCGGACGTTTTTCTGGACTTTGTAGAACGGGGGGGTGCGTATAATAGCTCAATCTATCCTCCTTTTCTGCACCAGGCTGGTGCAGTGTTTCATTATCTGGCACGCTGGCGACTTGATCCAGCTGCACAGAGGCCGCCGAATCCATTTCTCCACCAGGCTGGTGGAGTTTTTTCTTCGCTCCCACGCTGCCAACTTGTTCGAGCTAGGAAGGAGTCACGGCCTCTAATTCTCCAGCAAGCTGTTGGAGAAATGCGTCCCCAGTTCCATCGGAATAAAACCGATACCACTTTTTCATGTACCACAAGTTTGTAGTGCTGAATCCCTTGGCATGCGGAAACTCGCTTTGCAGATCGAGGCTCACCTGCTCGACAACGCCGGATCCCCAGCGCTCCTCGGCTCTTTGTGTGACAAGGTCTCGTCCCAGCTCCCAGTTGAACAGGAGCTGTTCGGAGTTGACTTTAACCGCTGCCTTTACCTGTGCGCCACGATAACGACGCTTGATCTCGCGAATCCATTTCGCGTATTCGGCGTCCAGTGACACGTCATGCGACCTGACCATTCGAGGCGTTCTATCGTTATTCTCAGACACAACATTATCAGTCGTGGCAGAGCTCCTTTATTTCACTCGCGATGCCGTCGCACATGCGCTTTGCATTTCTCTGCTTGTCTTCCTAGAATGCAGTATCCAACCAGAGACAATTCACACCGTTAGCGGTGCAGAGAGACTGAAGTTTTTTGTCAACCGTAAAGAGAGTGGCACCCAAACGACGCGCCAGTATGAAGTAGAACAGGTCATAGGATGAATGACCGAACCTGACCGACTCAGTCATAGCTTCGACCCAAAGGTTGCCATCGTCGTAGAAATCATCAACAAGAGCGACAGCATCCCGCCCGCAATCAATTGCTTCTTCAGGCGTCAGGTGTTTTCCGAGCACATATTTCGTAAGTGCATGCGTGACTTCGTTCACAAGCAGCGTTGGCGCTGCGATTCGCTCGTCTTTCAAACGCAGTATCTCGAGCGCTTCCCCGTATTCCGTTCCCATGACCATGGCAAGGGCGGCATTCGCATCCAGCACAATCATCGTTTTTCTCCTGCTACGTCTGCAGCGAGTTCACCAAACAGCGCATCGCGTTCCGTGCGAGCCTCGGCGAGCATGGTGGACGGTTCGGGAAGAGCGCCGCATAGTTTGCTTTGTCGCTCGCGGGCTCGTCGGAAAACTTCTTCACGCTTGGCATTGCGGGCCTCGCGCTCTACAAGGGGCTCTACGGTAAACGACCCTCGCCGCTCGGAGGCACACTGCGCCTGGTGGCACCCACGAATCGCTTGCTCAACCGAAGCGACGGTTTGTTGCGCGATGCTTCTATGATTGCGAGCTGCGAAAACACGCAACTCCTCGTAAAGGTCTTCAGGGAATTCTCTTACTTGCAAGGCCGGCATACTACACTCCTTATAATACATGCAATTTGCATGTATTATACCCTCCATATACGAGAGCACAAGACCTTATCCACCTTATCAACGAGACGAAGCTGTAGCTTCGTCTGCGGGACGGACAAGCATGATAACGCGACCGCACAGCCAAGCTCGAGGGCAAACCACGTTCAGAGAGGTGCGGGTGGTACAATCGTTTGACGCAAGTCCGCGAAACTGCTACCTGTAAAACTGCCAGGAGAGCCTGATGAGCAACGCTTTAAACCCACAAGTGAACACATTTGACGAAACCGTGCAGTGGCTGCGTGCCGGCAAGGCAGCGGTGTTTCCTACCGACACCGTATATGGGTTGGGTGTTTCAGTGATGCATGCGCACGGCCTTAGCGCGCTCTACGACCTGAAGCAACGCGATGCGGGCAAGCCTATCGCGTGGTTAGTGGGAGGTGTTTTCGACCTTAACCGCTACGGACTCGACATTCCCGATTACGCGCATGACCTAGCGCAACGTTTTTGGCCCGGAGCCTTAACGCTCATTGTGCGCGCATCGGATGCGGTACCACGTGCGTTTGTTTCTCCATCGGGCAGCGTTGGCCTGCGCATGCCCGCAAGCGACATTACCCTCGCGCTCATTGACGCCGTAGGATCGCCTCTTGCCACCACCAGCGCGAACCTGTCGGGATACGCCGACACAGGAAAGTTTGACGATTTAGATACCACCCTGCTTCAACAAGTAGGATGCGCTTTGTGCGACGCTGCGCCGAAAAGCGGCTTGGCCTCAACCGTGGTCGACTGCACAGGAGAAAAGCCTGTGGTGCTGCGTGCAGGCGGCGTTGATGTAAGCTCTGGGAACTCGGATTCTTCTATTGGGTCATGAGGGACAATAGCCTACGTCCCCGTTGTCCTGTTATGAGGGACACTAGCCTACGTCCCCATTGTCCTACATGAGCGCGTACTTCCGCTTGATCCGCTCGAGCTTGGCACGCCACGGCACGTAGAGTGCCGCCAAAAACGCAACCGTAGCCGCACCGTGAATGCAATCGAAGGGAACGGCTGCCACAAACGCCGCAACAACCGCCGGCCACGTGATGGGATGCACGTAGCCAATAACATACCACCCGTTCAGCAGCATCCCGTACAACAGCGCCGACGCGAAGCCGTACACCAGCACAACGGACGTTCGGTTAAACGCACCCGTACGTGCCAGTACGCCAGCCACGTACCCAACAAGACCCCACGCGTACATCTGCCAAGGAGTCCACGGGCCTTGCCCAAAGAAGAAGTTCGACACCAGCGCCGCGAGCGCGCCTACCATAAAGCCGCATCGTCGGCCGAACACCGCTCCGGCCACAATACAAATAGCCGACACCGGTTTCACGTCGGGCACCGGCGCGAACAGCACCCGACCAGCAGCAGCGAGCGCCGCGAGTACCACCGTAGGCATGATCTGCCGCAACGCAGGACGGCTTACCTCAAACCCCGCAAAGAAGAGTCCCACCGCTGCGACAACAATACATAGAGTGAGCGCCGCCGTCTGATCAATCTGCGCATACGCGCACGCAACCAGAGATACAGGCACGAAGCCAAGTACCACAGGCTCAGCGGCGCGCATACAGAAGCGGAAAGTGCGGTTCATGGGCGCTCCTTTTCGCGATTCCCCGCGCACCCGCACATTGACACACGCTCACACGTGGTCGCATGCTCTTCCGCAAGCCTGCTTTCCTCCTCAACCACCTGTGCGTCATCGGCCGCCGACGCTCGATCTTCCACGCCGTCGGCTGCCGTGTGATCTTCCGCACCGTCAGCTGCTGCATGATCTTCCGTACCGTCAGCTACTGCTGCGGCCGCTGTGCGAGCATCCCACAGACGTGCGAACTCATCGACAGGCAGACGGTAGAACAGATTGTCGGAAAAGAACTCGTCGGCGCGCTGGGTGCATGCGCTCTGTCCGTCAAACAACAGCGTTACCTTATCGGCAACGCGCGCCGCAAACGACAAGTCGTGTGTGGCCAGAAGCACCGTAGCGCCCGCACGAGCATAGTTGGTAACAAGCGTGGCCACAAGTAGCTTTGACGGAGCATCGAGACCCTTTGTCGGCTCATCGAGCAGTAGCAGGCTGGGGTTCGTGAGCAGCAGTTTCGCCAAGGCGAGCAGCTGCTGCTGTCCGCCGGATAGATCATACGGGTGGGCACTCACGCGATGGGTTAAACCAATGGAGGCAAGCATCTTGTCAATGGCGGCATCGCTGTATCCTGCACCACGCTGCCATTCACGCAGCTCATCGAGCACGGTGTCGCACACGAACAGCGCTTTCGGGTTCTGCGGAAGTAGCGCCTGGGAATCATGCAGGCGGTTTTCCACTCGTCCGCGCACTGGACGCACGATGTGTGCAACAGTATGAAGCAGCGTTGTCTTACCGCATCCGTTGCCGCCGATGAGTGCATGCACCGACCCTTCTAAAACCCGCAGGTCAAGCCCACGTAGCACAAAATCGGACTGATCGTAGCGCATGTACACATCGCGACAGATGATGGCGTCAGCATCGGCGTGGGTGGCGTGGGCGTGGGCTCGGCTGGCGACATCGGTGTGGGTGGTGACGCCGACGGCGTGGGTGGTAGCGACGTCGGTGGCGTCAGTATCGGCGTGGGTGGCAACGACAACTCGGGTGGCTGCCAAAGGCGCAGAAACAGCCGACGCCGCAGCAGTGTAGGCGGTTTCCGGACAGTTGCCGAATGCGCCATGCAGGCCTTTCGACACCGAGCCTTCCGCACGCTGGACACAAACACGTCCGTCGGCCAAATGAGCCAGGTGTGTGGCATACGGCAGCATAGCCTCAGGCGAGTGCGTCGCAGCAACCACGGTCATACCAAGCTCGCGGTTTACACGGAAGAGCGCATGAAGAAATGTCTTCTCGGCTATAGGATCAAGCTGAGATGTAGGCTCATCGAGCAACAGCACGCTCGGTCGCAGCGCCAGGGTACTAGCGAGCGCAAGCACTTGTTGCTGACCGCCGGACAGCTCGTCAACACGGCGGCGAAACCACGGCTCGATACCAAAAAAGTGCGCCACTTCGGCAATGCGGCGGTGCATAACGTCGGGTGCAACCCCTACGTTCTCCAGTCCGAACGCCATCTCACGCCACACCGTATCGCACACCATCTGGCTTTCGGGGCTCTGCGCCACATACCCAATGCGAGCCGCCGCTTCAAAGCAACTCAAATGCTCGATCGGCTGCCCCAAAACCAACAAGTCGCCCGACCGGCGACCCATAGGCGCAATCGAGGGCTTGCAGCTACGCAAAAGCGTCGTCTTGCCACTACCCGTGCCGCCCGTTAGCACGTGAAACTCGCCGTGTGACACACACCAATTAATGGGGCCAACACCAGCTGTTTCCAGCCGTTCGCCCGCGCCTTTCCGCAGGTCAGACAACCCGTCTTGATCATCGGGCGGTTCGGGATACGAGAAGCAAAACTCCCGCAGTTCAAGCGCCAATTCACTGCTCATAGCGCACGCTCCTTCGCCTTCACGCCCGCAACCCACAAAAACGGTAGCGCTCCATACAACGCAAACAGCACGCAATACCACACTGGCTCGATCCCAGAAACAACCGGATAGAACGAAAACGCGCGACATACCTGCCAACACATCAGCGCCGCTGCAGCGGCTACTATCAGAAGTGCGACAAGCACCAGCGCATCAACAGTGCGGAAGCGTTCGCGCACGTACGCTGTGCGCCGTTTTGCAGCACCCCACCCGCGCGCTTTCATAGCGTCAGCCGTAGTAAGCGAGTCTTCCATACTCCATCCCAAAAGAACGCTCGACAAACGAAATGCATCGCGCATGCGCTCGCGTCGACTGAGCGTGCGGTGCGGACGCGCCGACGTACACGCTCGCTGCGCCGAGTCGATAACGCGACCTTGACGAACGAGCTGGGGAACAAGTTTCATGGTCATCGACAGCATAAGCCCAACAACAGGGGCAACGCCGCCAAACAGCTGCATAACCTTATCGGCCGACAGCACGCGCGCGGCGTTCGCAAACGTGATGAGCATGCCAACGAGAGCGAACCCCATACACGTGCCATAGAGCAAGCTTTCCGCATAGACCGCACGAAATCCAATGCGGAAAAGCTCCGTTGAACCCGATGCGGAAAAAAGCGGATTTGCAACCGCAATAACGGCCACCAGGGAAAGCTGCCATGCGAGCGAACGAGCTACTTCCCTTCCGTCCCTGATTAACGCGCCTTGGGCAAGGGAAATGGCGAAGAACAACGCCGTGACAACCGGTTGGAAGGCAAGCATACCAACGAGCAGTAGCACCAGCCAATACACAAGCAAAACAACAGGATGAAGCACGTCGAAGCACGCGCACGCACCCCGACCGGCGTCGGAAAAAGCACCGCGTTGCATATCGCGCGCACCGCTAGGCAACGTAGCGCCACTGTACAACATCGCCGTCGGCGAGCACGTATGCGCTGCACGACATTGCAGGCTCCACGCCGTTGACGGAATACACCCAGCCACTGGTACCGCCATGCTCCTTCTCGGCCAAACCACCGATGGCACTCACGTACACGCCATACTGGCTCTGTGACGCATTCACCGACAACCCACACGCCATAAGCGCGTCGTATGCGGTGGCACCTCGCTCGAACGTGAAGGTACCACCTCCAGACACGTTGCCGTACCCCGACCCGCTCACACCGACCGACACAGTAACAGTTGCCGACTGATTGGGTGCTGCGGGAGCACCACCCGCCGTAGATGGCGTACCGCCAGATGACGAAGAAGTCGCACCAGATGCGCCGGACGAACCCGCTCCTGTGGATGCGCCCGCACCCACAGGCACATCCGATGAAGATGCAGCGCCGCCGTTTGTATCGTCTGCGGTGTCGGTAGCATCGACGTCGGCATCGTTGGCATTGGGGTCTGTCTCACCATTATCGTCTGCGACATCGCTACCAGCGTCTACCGCGTCGGAGTCGGCAGATAAGCGCGCTGCTGCTTTGCTTTGTTCCGGCATGTCGGCAGCACCGGGCGAATCAGGCACCTGGAATAAAAACGCTGATGACAGCCCAATGACAGCAACCGACAAAACCGCCACGACAACGGCGGCCACCGTTCGCGAGCGCCTACCGCGCTTTGACGCTGAGACACTTCGGGACACATCGTGCGACCCACCTGCGTCGACAGCAGCGTTTGCCGACGTTACCGCGTTACGTAGCGCATTGTCTGTTGAAGTCGCGATGTCACGCAACACTTCGCCTTCGATAATGGTGCTAGCAGGCAAGTTTTTCTCGTGTGGGATGGCATCCTTTTTTTCGTCGACCATGCGCGCGCCTTCCTATTTCTGTTCTTCGTCGTCTTTGCGGCGACAACCCAACAGGAACACGAGCGCGCCGCCCAAGCCTGCCAATCCGGCAAGCAACGTAGCAAGCGCAACCGGATTGAGCTCACGCGTAACACCCGTTTCGTTTCCTTCATTCAGCACGCTTGCCCCAACGGCAGCATCGGCAGACTTCTCCTTAGCAGCCGTACCTGACCGCGCATGCTCAGATGCGACATCTTTACCGGCCTCATCGGCAGCTTCAACACCAGCATCGTCTTCGGCATCCTTCAACGCCGCCGCCTGATCGGGCGTCAGCGGAGCACGCAATGCCGGCACGTGTCCGCCACCAAGCGACCCCACGCCGCCATTCGAGTCACCACCAACATCACCCGGCGTGCTGGGCGGTGTTCCGCCCGGCGCATCATCGGAAGCATTAGCGACCCATTTCGCGTACAGCTTTTGCCCCTCGTTAAGCGACGTCGAAAAGTCCCACGGAGCCTCGCATTTTTCATCCGAGAACCACCCGCCAAACGTGTAGCCGGTGCGCGTTGGATCACCTGGTTTCACCAACTTACCACCCAGCGCAACATAGCACGAAGCAACGTATGATCCACCCCGAGAATCAAAGTCTACTCGCACGCCAGGTTTCGCTGTCAAAGCAAACAAATGCCCCGAGTCGTTCGTGTAGTAGAGATTTCCTTTTTCGTCGGCAACTACCGATGACATACAGTAGTTCTGCTTGTCAACATCGGGTTCATAGAGCTTGTAGGCCGCATCGGATCCCACCTTGTAACCATACACCGCACCAGGCAACGCATTGCAGGTGAAATATACATACGTACCATCACCTTGAACCGATACGAGCGGAGCGCTTTGCGATAACCCTTCGCCAGCGCGCACCGTTTTCTCAACAGCCATTGTCGCTAGGTCTATGATAAAGAGAGCGCCATAACCTTCGGCATCTTTAGAACACACGAATGCTTTACCGTTAGAAACCGCCGGAGTTGACGTTGCGTATGATGCGAATTTCACCTTGCCGGAAACTGTCAGTTTGTCATTCGACCGAACAATCTTATGCAGCACGCCATCGTAAGAAACAACTAAGAAGGCTCCTTCTTCTCCAGAAACAGGAATCACGCTCGACCGACATTTTGCCCCAACCGATACTGTCGACTTCACGTCACCTTTACCGCCATCAATGAGGCTGACATCGCCGTTTTCGTCACCGATCACGATATCGGATCCGGATACCGCACCGCCCGCCCAGTAGTACCCTGCCGCGCCGCCTTCGTCAGCGCAAACTGTCTTCGACCATATCTTCGAGCCATCGGACAATCGCACGCACACCCTTGTTCCCACCGTGCCAGAATAATCAGCTCCAAGCATGGTGAATCCCGCATACACACAGCCATTCGACACCGTTAACGAGGAAAGAGCCTGATAATTCAACGAGAAACCTTCTGTAGGAAGCGGGGATGTTTTCCATACACATGTGAGCGTGTCGGCGGTAAACGCAGCTAAACTACCATTGTCTAAAGGAACGATAATGATACCCTCAGAGTACACTGGACGACAGAAGTAACCGTTCGTTGCACCCAATTTCGCACGCAGCTCTTTCCCGTTCGCAACTTTGACTGCCCCTGTGGTAGTGTCAATAACTCGCAGTTCACCTGACACAACCAAGTACACATCGCCATTGACGATGAGAGGATCCGACGCGCTCGGGTATTGCTCGTCACCCTTATAGTTATATGCCCAAGAAAGCTCCGCAGACTCTGTAGGTGTTGGGCGATTGGAAACCGTACCACCCGCAAGACCATTGGCAAACCCTGGCCATGCGGATTCGAAGCTCGGACGAGAAGCGGAAGGGTCAACGACGATTTCGTCAGAGTCGGACAACTCGCTACCATACGTGGAATAGCACCAAACAATACTGTCGCCTTGATGTAACTCGTAACCACTTGCTCCGTCACCGGACGGCTTGCCATTCACGAACAGCTGCCAATAACGATACGGGGCGACGCTTTCTTCAAACAGCGTTACGTTCTCATCGAAGGGAGATTTAATCCCGATCAAATGGAACCCCCACTGGCTATATTCCACCGTAGGATTCAACCCATTCGTAAAGAAAACCTGCTCGGAAAGATCGGCAGCAGTGGCCCCTTCTGTCATGACATAGTTTTTCTCAGGAACCCACACTTGCGTATTGCCGCTGGCATCAAGCCCAATAACCTTACATGAAGCGGAAACTTGATTGGGAAGAACCCCGTCTGACCCATAGCAAAACGAAACAGTATCGCCCGGCTTGAGCTCGTAGCTCGCAGCTCCCACGCTGGCTAAGCTTCCATTGGTGAAGAACTGCCAGTAACTCCAAAGCCCGCTCGAGAGTTCCTTGCTGCCAAGCTCCTTTCCTGTATAGGGAGATGTAATGGAGTTCAAAAACCACCCATCGCCGATATTCGCCGTTAACCCCACCTGTTCAAATAACGCTTTGAACGCATCGGAAGCCATTGAACCTGCAGGCAACGTCAAACGCACAGGAGCTGCCCACGTCTGGGGACTCCCCTGATCGTCTTGGCCAACTACTTCACACGTAATGCTCATTTGATCGACGGGTGCCGTCGAACCCCAGCTGGAGTAATACCAAACCACGTTATCGCCCGGCTGCAGGTTGACTGCATCAGCAGCAACGCCACTAACCACACCGTTCACGAACAGCTGCCAGTACTTGCCCGACGAAGCGTCGTAGCCAAGCGTCACACCAGCATCGAACGGAGACGTGATTGTTTCGAGATAGAAACCATACTGTCCCATGGAGTAATCCGCATCGATTTTATGTTGTTTGAACAGCGCCTTGGTTAGATCGGCAGCATTTGAGCCCTGTTCTAGCGCATACGACTCCGAAGCGGCCCAAACCTGCTCGTTCCCACCAGCGTCAGCGCCAATCACCGAGCATGTTGCGACAATGCTTGAGACGCGCGCAGACTGCGCTTCGCCTTCAGCCACTTCGTCGGTTGCGCCAACGCTCAGCTGCGTCATGTCTTTTGACACATCATTGTCGTTGGTGGCAACAGGTGTTGAGCCATCTACAGAAGCCTGCTCGCTGTCCTGTGTGGTCTGCGTATCACCAAATCCCGAGGCGACATCATCACCATTTTGGGCGCTGTCATCTTGCGAGTTTTCGCTGGCGGCCACCCTATCGCGTGACACGCTTTCATCATCGGCGGCAGGGGTGTTCGAGCTGCCGCTACCTGCTTCGCTAGCGTTTTGCGCGGTGAGCAGTGCCGTAGTTGCGGCTGTTGCAGCAACATCATCAGTCGCACTGCGGGCGAACTCTTCGTCGGTGCTTTCTGCCCATGCCGTGCTCGGCGTCATCGACACCGCAAGCACAAGGGCCATGAACAGCGCAATTGCTTTGCGGAAAACAGTACAGGGATGCGTGCTGTGCTCGTTTGAGCGCACACAGACAGAGCCGATACTCATCGGGACCTCTCTTCCAGGGCTACGTACGATGGGCAGGTATTCCGACTTCGCCTTCGCTGAAGCGGCTGCGTGCCCGCAGCTTGTCGTCTCATCGGCTCTTACGGTTACTGGTATAGCGCGGGATTCTCACCCGCATTCCCCTGAATGCCCTTCGAAAGCGTCCGCATACGTAAACACGCCTCAAAACGGCACCTGCTCCGCGCCCGGAGCATCCCATCATGCCATCATTACAACTGCGACCGATTCTACCACCGCATCACGCAGCAGAGTTCGCAAATCGGGTGAAACAGATCTAGAGCACGGCACGGCATGATTGATTACTTCCCATGGGCCAGCCAATAACAGGCAGTGTATTCGGCCGCACGCAGATGAAGCTGGCAAATCACCACACGCAAGAATTTCGTTATGATTATCGAAGAGTAGCCATTAGCTCAGCAGCAGCCAAAGGGCACAATTGGCAGCGAGAAGTGCGGCGTTCGCCAACAAAAATGCGCGCAGAAACCGTGCAGTGGAGCCGCAACCCTCTTTTCGATAGATCCCTAAGGTGATTAGGCTCGCAAGCGACGCAACTGGCGTTCCCAGCCCACCGATGTCGACCCCTAGCACCAGCTGTTGCCACGAGGTAGCAAACGGCATGAGCAGCGCCGCTGCGGGAACATTGCTGATCACCTGACTCGCTGCAAGCGGAATGAGGAACGGGTGCTCGGAAAGCGCACCGGACAACACCTGCCGCACAGCGTCGGAGGCCGCAAGTGTTCCCGAGAACACGAAGAAGCACGCAAACGTGAGCAACAACGCATAATCAATGCGCGCGATAATGAGCGTGCTACCACTCACAACGTCACCGCACTCTCGTTTTCGCAGCGGTCCACCACCATCACTGCTTACAGTTTCGTTTTGCTCCCGACCTCGACCTTGCAACGGTTTGCCACCTTTATCACTCATGACAACCAAACACTCTCGACTTCGCAGCAGCTCGATGCCGTCACACGCCAACGCGAACACGACTGCACAAACAAGCGTCATGCTAAGCGGCACCACATCGAACACGGTTGCCACACACAACGCAAACAGTACACCAGCAGCGGCTGTTTTGCGAACATCTACGAGCGGAAGCTGCCCGCAAAATGGTTTCACCGCACGGTATCTTCCCGCTACCAAGCAAAACACAACGATAAGCACAAACGATAGCCCCACATACGGAATAACCACGACGAAAAACTCTGCCGCGTCTAAACCGAACCCCTTAAACAGTAGCAGGTTTTGCGGGTTGCCGAACGGCGTAGCCATGCTACCCATATTCGCCGCAAGCGTTTGCAGCACCAACACGGGAACAACCAGTCGCTGCTCACCGCTGGCGCGCAGTACCGCACACGCGAACGGAACGAACGCCAGCAGCGCAACGTCATTTGTCACCACCATGGACGCAAAAAATGGTAGCAGCACCAGCGACAACATGAGCGTACTGAGCGACATGTCGCCCCTCACCAGACGAAATGCCAGCCACGAAAGTGCGTTGGCCTGTTGCAGCGCCGCCGTACACACCATAAAGCACGCAAGCAGACCTATCACCTGCCAATCAATGAGCCCAGCAACCTGCGCACCTTGGGGAGAAACCACTTGCGACAGAACAGCCGCCGCAAACGCGCAACACAGCACCGGCTGACTGCGCACGAAGCCTGCGGCGCGCGATGCTAGCCGACGCATGCGCACACAGCCTCGGCTACGCGCAGCCCATCACATGCAGCACTCATGATGCCGCCCGCATAGCCCGCACCCTCGCCGCAAGGATACAGCCCCGCAACCGATACCGATTGAAGCGTGTTTGCGTCGCGCACGATACGCACAGGGCTCGAACTTCGGGCTTCGACCGCCGTCATTAATGCATTGGGGTTCGCGAAGCCGGGTAGCTTCGCGTCGAGCAGCGGCAGCGCCTCGGCAATGGCATCACATATGAGCTTCGGCAACACATTATGCAAGTCACACAGCACCACACCGCGCGGGTACGTGGGAGAAACGTCCCCCTCCGACAGATGAACTTCCTGCTCAGGGAAACGACCGCGAGATGCAGCCGCCCGATGCGCGTGCAGGAAGTCGCCCACCGTTTGAGCCGGCGCAGTGTACGGTGCGCCACCTGCGCGCACCGCCGCCTCGTAAGCAGCGCGCTCCACGCGCCGCTGTAGCTCCACACCTGCAAGCACACACTCGCCGGGCACGTCGTCGGGACGCACCTCCACCAAAAGCGCACTGTTGCAGTTAGCTCCATCGCGCGCAAAGCGGCTCATGCCGTTCACACACACGCCACCACGCTCGCTGGCTGCTGCAACAACTTCCCCACCAGGGCACATGCAGAAGGTGTACACTCCCCGGCCGTCAAGCGCACGAGTATCTTCGGCAGATTTCCCAGCAGCTACCCCACCGTCTTTTTCTCTCTTCGCGACCACCGCATGACCGCTCGGCAAGTGAACCGCAAGCTTGTAGTCGGCCGCTCCCAGCGCCGGATGCGCAGCTGCCTGACCATACTGCGCAGTATTCAGCCATGACTGCGCATGCTCAATACGCACGCCCATGGCGAACGGTTTGCGTTCCATGCACACGCCTGCATCGTGCAGCACGTCGAACGTGTCGCGCGCCGAATGTCCACATGCGAGCACAACCGCGCTTGTGGGAATTACCTCGCGGGAACCCGTCGCAGTGTGAGCAACCTCAATTGAGGCAAGCGCACCACCTTCCTCGCGCATACCAATCAGCTGCGTATCGAAACGAACGCACCCACCTGCTGCGATGATGCGCTGCCGCAAGTTGCGAACGACGCTGGGCAAAATGTCGGTGCCAATATGGGGCTTCGCCTGCCAGAGAATCTCTTTTGGAGCACCCGCGCTGGCAAACGTTTGCAGCACATGACGGATGTGCGGACTTTTCGTTCCCGTAGTCAGCTTGCCGTCGGAAAACGCACCAGCACCTCCCTCTCCGAATTGGATGTTGGTCTGCTCGTCAAGCTCGCCGCCTGCCGCAAACGCGCTTACCGCCGCCTGACGGCGCTCAACACACGCTCCGCGTTCAATAACAAGCGGACGCAACCCAGCTTCAGCCAAATACAGCGCCGCAAAGAGCCCCGCCGGCCCCATACCAACAACCACCGGAGAGCAAAACCCTAGCGCATCAGCAACCGTCGAGCAATCGGGTGCGCGCAGCAAAGGCGTGGGCTCGTGTCGTTTCACGTTCACACCCCGTGCAGGGTGCACAGCAGCAATATCGTCTGCGCACACGTCCACGAGCAGCGTTGCCACAAAATGAACGTCACGCTTCTTGCGAGCGTCCACACTGCGCTTCAGTACGCGAACCGAACGAATAGCGTCCTGTGGCATACCAACCGCCCGCGCGCAAGCCATATTCAGCGCTCGCTCACCCGACCGACCGGAAAGGCCAGCATCGAGCGGTAACGCCACATTCGACGCTTCAATCAGCATGACGCACCTTTCTCACCACGTGAAGCACCCAATGTCGAACGCGCGGCAGCGCACCCCGCCAAAAGCCCGCTTGCCCACGCCCAGTGCAAGTTGAAGCCACCACAGGGCGCGTCCGTATCGAGCGCTTCACCAGCAACATACAGCCCCGGCAACCCTTGTACCTGCAAGCTTTTGTCATCCACCGCAGAAACTAGCACGCCCCCGCGATGCACCTGGCATTGGCGCGCATCACCAATGCCGCGCACAGTGAGCCGAAATCCCTTGAGCACATAAGCGAGCGCACGCAGGTGCTCACCGGAGACCTGATCGCGTTCATCAACTCCAGCGCTGTGCAGCAACACGTCTGCCACCTGCGGCAACAGCATGCCACAGAGCAACTGCCCCATGTGTGCGCCATCTTCCCCGAAGGTTTCGCGCAAGCGCCGAGCACGTGCAACCAAAAACGCCTCACAGTCTTCAGTAGGAACCTGCGGCAGAAAGTCGAGAACAAGTTCGTCTTTCGGCTCAGCAACGCGCGACACGTTGAACACGGCGATACCCGACACGCCATACTTTCGAAACAACACCTCGCCCGTCTCACGCGCTTTCACGCGCCCATCTGCGCCGTGCAGCTCTATCACACATTTCACACGGATGTTGTCGAGGCTTTTCACCGGACCGTCGGTAGCCAGCGGACCGAGCACCGGTACTGCATCGCACATAGGCACACTTTTGGGAAGCAGCCCGCGCGCCAGCGCGCCGCCACACGCCACAATAACAGCATCGGCGTGTTCAACGCGCCCATCATCGAAGCGCACATGGTAGCGCCCGCCCTTCCGGTCGGGCACATCGATGCGTACGGCACGCTGTGATGGTGCTTCCTGCACGCCCAAGGCACGCATGGCGTCGCGCAGCACAGAAAGCACGCTTGTCGCTTTGTTCGCCATTGGATACAGGCGTCCCTCGGATTCTTCACGCCATAAAAGCCCCAAGCCGTCGAAGAAACGCAGCACTGCGTTTTGAGAAAAACCCCCAGACAAGGTAACGTTTCCGCCCTCTGTATACTCTCGCTCAACGGCTTCAAACACCGCGCCCACAAACGAAGCGTTATGATAGAACGCAGCATCGGGATTCGCATTCGAGAAGTTACACCGCCCGTTGCCTGTGGCCAAAATGGAGCGGCCTACGCGGTCATCCCGCTCAAACACGACTACGTCTGCGGGCACACCCCTTCGCTTTGCCTCCCGCGCGGCGGCAATGGATGTCGCCAAACCGGCAGCTCCCCCACCTATGATCGCGATCTTTTTCGTATCGGCCATCGCATGCACCGAACCTTTGCTTTCGTTTCTACTCACGCGATAAGCCCAAGCCGAACCTAAGCTTCGCGCCATTTCGCACACAGCATAACAAACGCCCGGAGCCGTGTGCCCCGGGCGTTTGAAAGATCAGATAAGGCAAAGCTGTCTGTCTGATTGTTTGCGTACAGTTGCCGAGCAGCTACTTGCTCTCGATAACGGGGATTTCTACGTCGTAGACCTCTTCGATATTACCGTCATACACATAGTGTTTCGTTTCCTTGGCGATGACACCGGAAAGAGCAAGCACAGCGATGAGGTTCGGAATGGCCATAAGCGCATTCGTGATGTCGGCGATGTCCCACACAAAACCCGACACACCAACAGCACCGGCGAAGCAGATGCAGCAGAAGATAACCTGGTACGGCTTGATGGCATGCTTGCCAAACAGGTACGTGACGCAACGATTGCCGTAGTAGCTCCATCCCAGCGACGTGGAGTACGCAAACATTGCCAAACCCAAGCACAAGATGATGGTGCCGACAACCGGAATCTGGTCGAACACAGCCGTAACCAGCATCGATGAGGTGAGGTCGCCATTGTTCAGGTACATGTCCATAATGGCGGGGTTCGCCAAAATCGACGACACGAGCGCGATACCCGTGATAGCGCACACCACCACGGTGTCCCAGAAGGTGCCCGTCATGGAAATGAGCGCCTGCTTAGCGGGGTTTTTCGTCACCGCTGCGGAAGCAACAAGCGGCGAGGAACCCAAGCCAGACTCGTTAGAGAACAAACCGCGCGCGCAGCCCTTCTGCAATGCAACAACAACAGCCGAGCCGAACGCACCACCCATGGCCGCCTGCGGGCTAAACGCACACTGCACGATAAGGGCGACAGCGGACAGGAAGTATGCGCCGTTCATAACGATAACAATCAGGCAGCCTGCCACATAGAAGATAGTCATGAAGGGGATAAGCTTCTCGCACACCTGCGAGATAACCTTAATACCACCAAGCACCACGATAGCAATGAGGATGGTCACGCAAATAGCGATGATCAGCTGCATGGGCGAAGTCTGAAGCCCGAACAAGTTCATGGTGTCGGTTTCGCCCACAGTGTCCTTAATGGTGCTGGCAAGCGAGTTCGTTTGCACCGCAGCACCAATACCGAACGCGGCGATAGCGGCAAACACAGCAAACAGCACGCCTAAGAACTTGCCGAGCGCCTTGTTCTTCAACCCGCGCTCGAGCGCGTACATAGCACCGCCGAGCATATTGCCGTTGTGATCCTTCACGCGGTACTTCACAGCAATAAACGTTTCGGAGTACTTCGTTGCAATACCGAACACGCCGGTGATCCACATCCAGAAGATAGCACCCGGGCCACCAGCGATAAGCGCCGTACCTACGCCGATGATGTTACCAGTACCAATGGTGGCCGCAAGCGACGTGGTGAGCGCCTGGAAGGGGCTCACGTCGCCAGCGCCTTCGTCCTTGGTCAGCGACATCTTAATGCCCTGGGGAATCTTGCGCTGGATACCACGCGTGCGGAACGTCATGAATACGTGCGTGCCCAAAAGCAACATGATCATGATAGGGCCCCACACAAAACCGTCGATAGCCGACACCACATCGGCCGCGCCGGTTGCCTCGGCCAACCCCGAGCCTAAGCTCGTGAATGGCTCAACGAAAAACGAATACAGGAAATCCACTCCTTGCGCCTCCTTGCAAAAACATGAACGCGGGGCTTATCGGCAGCGCGCTCGGCTAACACACGCCAAAAGCGTTCGCGCGAGCACTCATCTTTCATCGAAGGGCGCTCCCCCAAACGCTTCAGGCAGTTTCAATATCCTTCCGCATTATAGGGACCAACACCGCCTGTTATTGTTAACAATTGAGAAATTTTCATTAACGGCATGAATTTTCGTCATGCAACCGCATACAGAAGGAAACACCCTCTAGCAGACAAGAAAATTTGAGATAGAGCGCATACATACAACCCCGGCTAGTGCTCGGATTATGCTCATCAAGAAGCTGCTTGCGCGCAACAAGGGAAGCAACTACAATGGCGGTGCATGAGTTCTGTTTCAGGGCGGGGCGAAAATCCCCACTGGCGGTAACTGATGAGTCGACAATGTACTGGCTACACATCAGAAGTCCGCGACCCTGCTGCGATTCGTGCCCGGTTCGAATTCTCGAGTTAGGCGCGATGTACAGCAGGCTGATCCGGTGAAAATCCGGAACCAACGGTCATAGTCCGGATGGAAGAGGCAGAAGTTCGCGCATGGCTCGAAACGCGCCCCGGCAAAAGCCAGGTGCCGAATCTGATAGCAACGCGAATGACAAGCCCGAATGAAGGAATTCATACGGGCTTGTTTCTTTTCGAGCGAGGCGAAGAAACACCCTCATCTTATTGCTGCCTCGCGAGAAAGAAGGTGCCTTATGGCTTCCCCTTACAACGAGAATCTCGATTTTCAAAACACAAACCGCTGGTCAACACGTCAGATGGTCACCATGGCCCTTATGTGCGCTATATCGGCCTTGTTGCAGTTCGCCCAAATTCCCCTGCTGCCCGCTGCACCTTTTCTAAGTTATGACCCGTCATTTGTACCCGCTATGGTGAGCGGATTTGCGTACGGACCTACGTCGGGTGTGGTTATTGGCGTTCTCGCGTCTGTTATCCACGGCCTTATCACCGGCGAATGGGTGGGCGCACTTATGAACTCCGTTGCCTGCGTGGCGTACGTTGTGCCTGCGGCGCTTATCTACTCGAAAGTGCGCACCATGCGTGGTGCCATCATCGGCCTGATTGTCGGTATCGTATGCGTGGTATTGGCAGCTATCGCCTCGAACCTCACCATCGGCGTGTGGTTCTGGTATGGCAGCCCCGATGTTATCATGCCACTCATGTTGCCCGCTGTACTGCCCTTTAACCTGATCAAAGCTACCCTGAACTCCGTTTTGACCATTGTCGTGTACAAGGCGGTATCAAACATGATCACCCCAAAGAAAAACCAGGTGAAAGGCCGTTAGAGCATGGAACCCCTCATTGAGTGCACCGACGTTGTCTTTTCCTACGACGGCGAGCGTAATGCGCTTGACGGCGTAACTTTGCGTATCCGTGCCGGCGAGTTCGTTTGTGTGCTCGGCGGAAACGGTAGCGGCAAGTCGACGTTCGCCAAGCACCTGAACGCCCTGCTTATTCCCGATACAGGCACGGTTCTCATCGACGGAAATGACACGCGTGACCCTCGCAAGACCTACGTCGTGCGGTCGACGTGTGGCATGGTTTTTCAAAACCCCGACGATCAACTGGTGGCAAACCTCGTTGAAGACGACGTAGCCTTCGGACCCGAAAACTTAGGAGTTGTCACCAACGAGCTGCGCGAAAGGGTTACATCGGCCCTGCGTGAAGTGGGGCTTTCCGGATTCGAACAACATGAGACACATGCATTGTCCGGTGGACAGAAGCAGCGTGTCGCCATCGCGGGGGTGCTCGCTATGCACCCCCGTATCCTCGTACTCGACGAAGCGTCCGCAATGCTCGACCCTCGCGGACGATCGGGCCTTATGCGAGTTTGCAAAGAACTGAACGCCGCCGGCATGACCATCGTCATGATCACGCATTTCATGGAGGAAGCCGCCGAAGCCGACCGGGTTGTCGTACTTGATGCCGGGCGCATCGTACTGGAAGGAACGCCTGATGATGTGCTCTCGCGCACCGATGTACTAGGGAAGCTGAACCTCGATGCCCCTTTCGCGTGCGACATGTCACAAACCCTGCAACATCTTGGTGTACCCGTGCCCACGTGCGTAGGAGAAGCCGAACTGGCCGATAGCCTGGCCGCTTTGCTGCCCCACAACCCCTCGCTGACAACGATTGACAGCACAACGCACGACGACGCCCCGAGTGCATCCCCCACAAACGCCCTCTTCAGCGTCGAAAGCGAGTTCACAAACGCCGAGCTATCGCCATCAGGTAGCCCTGCCGAATCCAACGACCCTGCTCTTGCGGCTAACACGATTGCCGATATCGAGCACGTGTCGTTCGCCTACGATGCCCCCAAGGCCAAGCGGAAGCGGAAGTCCAACAACACGCATGAAAAACTCGCCGACTGGGGCAACAGCCCCGATGCCGTATGGGCCCTGAAAAACGTTAGCCTTACCGTTTCCGAAGGCGAGTTTCTGGGACTTGCCGGACATACCGGATCGGGAAAATCAACCCTCATCCAACACCTGAATGGCATCTTGCATCCTACACTCGGCCGAGTGATGGTGATGGGCACCGACGTCAGCAATAAGAAAGCTGCTGCCAGCGTGCGCGCAAACGTTGGCGTGGTGTTCCAATATCCCGAACATCAGCTGTTCGCGGAATCGGTGTACGCCGACGTCGCATTCGGCCCACGCAATTTAGGCCTTTCCGAAACTGACGTCGACAATCGCGTGCAAGAGGCACTTGAGCGAGTGGGCCTAAACTATGACGAACTGCGAGCGACTAGCCCTTTCGAACTGTCCGGCGGCCAACAACGTCGCGTAGCGTTCGCAGGCGTGCTGGCCATGCGACCACGCGTACTCGTACTCGATGAGCCCGTAGCCGGCCTCGACCCAGCATCGCGTCGCGATTTCCTGCAACTGATACGCACTCTACATGAGCAGGGTCTAACGATTGTCATGGTGTCTCACAGCATGGACGATCTCGCCGCCTGCTGCGATCGCATCGCTGTAATGAAAGAAGGCGAACTCTTCTGTCTTGGCACGCCAGCGCACGTGTTCGCAGACGCCGACCGCATGAACAACGTGGGCTTAGGCGTTCCCGCCGCACAACGCCTGGCCAACACCTTGCGCACTCGTGGCGTGCCTCTGCGCGATGACGTGTTGTACAACAAAGCTACGATCGCAAACGCTTTAGCACACCTGGCAAACTCCAACAGGGCAGGTGCCTGATGGGAAACGCATTCTCATTCGGAAGCTACTACCCTGCATCAAGCGCGCTCCATCGAGTCGACCCCCGCATAAAACTTGCCTTAGGGTTTGCCTTCATCGTTATTATCTTGCTGGCGAAATGCGCGCTGGCGCTGATTGCTATAGCTGCGTTCGTGGCGATGCTGTACGCGATCGCGCGCGTTCCCGCAGTCAATGCAGTGAAATCACTCGCCCCGCTCATGATTATCGTTGTGTTCGCGTCGGTGTTGAACCTCTTCATGATCGACGGCGGAGCCACGCTCGTTCAGGTGGGGTTCATCCATATCACTGAAGAGGGTGTACGTCGGTTTCTGTTTGTCGCCTGCAGGCTCGCCCTTATGATGATGGGCATGAGCCTTATTACGCTGACCACCACCACCCTTGATCTTACCGAGGCGTTCGAACGGCTGTTTTCACCCCTTGCACGCATCGGCGTACCTGCACATGAGCTGGGCATGATCTTAGGAATCGCGCTACGCTTTATGCCGCAGTTCGCAAGCGAGCTCGTTTGGACCTACCATGCGCAGGTAAGCCGCGGTGCCACATTGGGAAGCAGCCCCGTGCGCGGCGTGCGCATGTTGTCGTCGCTCATGGTTCCGCTGTTCGCCAGCGTGTTTCGCCATGCGGAAACCCTGGCGCAGGCCATGGATGCGCGCTGTTATCACGGTGGTGCCGGCCGCACGAAACTCCATCCGCTCGCCTTCGCACCGCGCGATGGCGTAGCTGTGGTAATGACAGCCTTGTTGCTTGTCTGCGTGTTGGTCGCAAACGCATTCATGGCTGCAGCGTAACGCGCAGCTTCGTACTATGAAAAGGACTCTACAAGGAGATAGGAAACCACCATGACCACACCCCCTACCGGAAACGAGCTTATTCTGCAGTACTTAACCAGCGTACCCGCCTGGTACCTGGCAACCAGCGTGTGCGATCAGCCACATGTGCGTCCTTTCAGCTTCGCCGCCGAACAAGACGGCAAAATCTGGTTTTGCACCGCCACCACGAAAGACGTTTGGGAAGAATTGCAGGAAAACCAGCGGTTTGAAGCAACCAGCTGGTGGCCAGGGCACGGCTGGCTTATTCTGCGCGGCATAGCTGGACTGAAAGACTGCGCAAATGACAACATCCGCCAAGCGGGATACGAGCACTTAACCGCGCTCGGTGAGCACTACAACGGTCCGAACGACCCTACGCTCACGTTTTTTTCGGTGGAGAGTCCGCAAGCATGGATCTGCAATCACGACGAATGGGTTCCGGTTCCGCTGCCGTAAGTACGAACAAAACAAACTTACGCATCGCCACATACCACAAGCAACGCTCTATACGCCATATATACTACATAGCGTAAAAGCGGGTGGTGGGACGCATGGGGTGCATCCCACCACCCGCTTGTTTCGGGGCAGTACGAACCTTATGTAATCGGGCGGGCGGCCTGTCAACATGACCCCTTCAGCCTGCGCTGTAAGAGCCCGGACATAACCGCCCGCGAACGGACAGATGAGGGCTACTTCGCCGCCGCTGCCGCCGCTGCCGCCTCGCGTGCAGCACGAGCTTCAACGGTGTTTGCTTCCCACTCGCGCAGTTCACGCGCTTCACGCGAGTCCTCGGCAAACGGAGTTGCCTCGCCCAGCTCTACCAGCTGCGGGTCATGACGCACCCACTTGAAGAACTGCACGCCCATGAGCACGACCACAACACTAAACGGAACGCCACCAGCAACGGTTGCGAACTGAATGGTGGTCAAGAAGCCCTGGCCGGCGGTGAGCACGAACGCAGCAGCGAGCGCGGTGATGCACAGTGCCAACACGGCCTTAAATGTACGGCTTTCCTTCGCAGCAGGCGACACGAAGCTGGTCAGTGCCATAACGCCAGAGTCAACAGAGGTAACCATGTAGCCGCCGATAAGCACGATGGCGATAACAGCCAGGATACTCGTGACGTTCGGGATCGAGTTGATGGTAGCGAACAGACCCATAGAGCTGTCGGCCATAGTAGCCTCGATCATAGACGGGTTAGTCATGGAAGCCCACACACCAGAACCACCAACGATGACAGTCCACACGATGCAGATCGATGCGCCCACAACCACAACGCCGATCAAGAACTCGCGCAGCGAACGCCCGAGAGAAATCGTGGAAATAAAGCCCGCGGTAAACGTGGCAAACGCGAAGCACCAGCAGAAGATGAAGAACGACCAGAATGCCTGCCACGACTCGCCGAAGGAAGCAATACCATCGGCCAAGTTTACGGCTTCGGTGTAGCCACTCATCATGAAGAACTGGTCAACGAACACAGCCAGCGACTCAGGCAGCACGCCTAGGATGTAAAGCGTCGGGCCAAAGATGAACACCAGGATCATGAACACGATGGACAGAATAGCATTCATATTCGAGATGTTCTTGATGCCCTTCACCACACCAAGCCACACCGACAGCGTGGCTAAGCCACCGAACAAGCAGACGGTGCCAACCAACAGACCCGTGCTCGACGTAAGGCCAAACACCTGACCCAGACCAGTAACGAACTGATACGAAGCACAACCAATGGAGGTGGTCAGGCCAAAGATGGTTGCCAAAACCACCAGAACCTCGACGATGATGCCCACAACGCGGCTTAGGGCCCCTTCGCCGAACAGGTTCTCGATGGAGCCGCGGAAGGTATTGTCCTTCTTCATGTTGTAACGGCTATACGACAAGAACAGCGACACCACAGCATAGATTGCCCATGCCGGAAGTGCCCAGTGGAAGTACGTCCATGCAAGCGCCATGTCGCCAGCAAACACAGAATCCTGCAGCTCATAGGCCATGCCGCCCATCATCCACAGCGGCTCAGCAACGGCCCAAAACACCAGGCCTACACCCTGGCCGGTGGCAAACAGCATCGTAATCCACGAGAAGTACGAAAACGCCGGGCGAGCATCCTTGCCACCCAGACGAATCTTGCCGTACTTCGAGAATGCAACAAACACGCATACTGCAAAGCAAAGGAACGTCATAAGAACGATCCACCAGCTGCAGTACTGTGTTACGAAGGTACGGATGTTGTCCACTGCGACAATAAATCCCTCAGGACTTACGATGGCCACCAGAAGCGATGCTGCAACAACCGCCACAGCAATGCCGCGGATGATGAAGTCATGGCTTACTTTACGGCCGAGACGGTTTGCTTGGTCCTGTTTTGCCTCAGGATCAATTTCACCCGTCTCGTTATCTTGTTTTTTAATATCGGTATACTCTTTATCACTCATAGTTTCCCCTTAAGCGTGTGATGGTGGGTTGTCGGTTCGCACGCCGCCCCCCGAAGCAGGCGCTTACTTAGATAGCCCGAATTCCTTCTCAATTGCCGCTACCATGTTCTTTACGGCAACATCACGAAGAATGACCCCTTTTTCGCGAGTCGATGCACCGGGATGAGACAAACAGCCCGATGGGGGTGTGTACTCAGGAACAATGGGAAGCATGTCGTAGTTGGGAAGTACTGCCGGCAAGCCTGTGTAGAGCTCAGGGTCAATGCGATCCATGTCTACCAAGTCGGGATAAAGCAAAAGCATGAGCGATGTTTCCATAACACCTGCATGCTCCAGATCCCAGCCGGTAAATCCTTCGGGATAGAGCTCTTCGATGGTCTTGTCATCAACGAAGTCCCAATATGACATGAGCATGACCCGTGCGTCTTCGATGCCTTTTGCACGCAAATCGCGCAGAGCTAGATCGACGCCTTCAAACACGAACTGGTAGTTCTCGTAGTGTCCGTTCATGAACACTACCTTGCGGGCACCATCTTCCACCAGGTTGCGAGCAATATCGCGCACGATGGCGATAAGCGTCGAACCATCAAGGCTTGTGGTACCTGTCAGATGGAAGCCACCACCTGAGCGCTGCTGCGACTTGTAGCCATAGATGATAGGTTCTGCACAAATGCCACCCACCCGCTCGGCGGTAGCACCAGCCATAGCCTTGGTCAGGTACGCATCAACACACATCGCCATATGCGAGCCGTGCTGCTCAAGCGCGCCTACCGGTACGAACACGACGGGGTTTTCAGCGAGCTTCTCCCGATAGGTAAAAGCATCCATCTCCGCCATGTACACTGATTTCTTCATATCTTTAAACCTCGACTCTCTTCAATCGGCGAAGGCCCCGCAGCCCGGAGCGGGCCACAGGGCCTTCCTCGTAAATCGACGAGCTTCGCGCTCACGCGATTAGTCGTTCCACATCTCCGGGTGGATCAGCGTCGGGTCGGCAACGCGGTTCGGGAAGTAGTCGAGGCACTCGCCCTCGCGGTAAACGTCAGCCGTGGAGCAATGCAGGCCGCCGCCGAAGGCGTAGGCACCGCGCAGGTCAACGGGGATGACGTTCTGACCGAGCTGGTCGGCCTGCTCCTGCTGATACTTCTCGGAAGCCTCGATGATGGTGGTGTCGGGGTCGAGCACCAGCACGTTCATGGACAGCCACACAGAGGAGTAGCACAGCTCGGGCGGCTCGGTGTGAGCCGGCTGGGCGGCGTCGATGATCTGCCAGTCGTTGGCCTCAAAGATGGCACGCTGCTCAACGGGCAAATGACGAACCGGGTTGTTGGTGATCAGGCCCGGCTTGTAAGGCACGAAGGTGGCGTCAATGTGGATCGGATAGGGGTCGCCCGGGAAGTTAACCGCATGGATGCGGTACTCGGGGTAGTAGCGCTGGAACCACTCCATAGCGGTACGGTTGGTGGTCAGGCCATGCTGGATGAAGAAGTCCTTGCCCATACGCATGATGTCAGCAGCGTCCCACATCGGCTCGACCTCAGTGGTCACGAAGTCCTTGTTGGCGGTGCGCTCCAGGCGCTCTTCCAGCGAGATCTTCTCGTCGTAGTAGTTGTGCTTATAGGAAGCATCAGTCAGACGCGGACGCGGAGCCTGGGTCCACTTGAACTCGGGATCCTCGTCGAAGTACTGCTTCATGAGCGGCCAGTAGGCCAGATACTCAAAGTAGCGGCAACGGAAGGAGTTCGCCGAAGCCATGATCTCGTTACCAACCGTGAGCAGGATGTCACGCGGAGGCATGCAAGTCATCATGGCATCGTTGCGGAAATCAGGTGTACCAATGGGCTGATTCCACTGCAGAGGCGTCGGGCGGTCAACAACCACGCCGCGCTCTTCGAGAGCAGAAACCAGGTTCTCGAGGCAGGCGTTGCCAACCTCAACGGTGCGCAGCGGGCGCAGGCCCCACATGCCGCGCATGTCGGAGTCCACAGGAACCTTCTCAGAGGTTGCAGGCTCCTCAGGAACGATCACGGAGTTGTCGCAGCGGCCAACAATGACGCGCTTCAACGGATCCCAGTCGTTCCAAGACTTGACTATCTTCGCCATGACAGTGTCCTTTCGTCGGCGTTCGAAGGGCAGCGTTTCTGCTCTTCGTCTTGAGTATCAAGCACGGCGAAAATTGCTTCAAAACACAATGAGTAGCTTCTGACCTGGTTTTGGAGCAGTAACTCATGGTTTGTCACGCATTTGCTACAAACTATACGGTTTAACCTGATCGTGGGTTCATCAAATGAGAAACGTTGCTCGCCGACATTTTGCGATCTACCGCAGAATGGGTCATTACATGTCGAAAGTTGTCGAGAAATGCCCGGAGCAGCTAGCTTATGTTACACTGATAGTAACATATCGGCTGTTGCACGGACGGGGAGGACGCAATGCCGAACAATAACCGCAAGGACTTTGATGTATTCAACGCCCAAGAACTACGTATTAGAATGGGCATTTTGCACGCGGTCGACAAGTCGCTTGACCGCATGACCGTTTCGGAGATATGCAAGAACGCCGGCGTGTCCCGGCAAACATTCTATCGCTACTTCGAAAGTAAGTACGATATTCCCTGCTGGCACACTATTTACTGTCGGCAGTTCTACTTAAACGAGATCGGGCGCACCATTGGCTGGGAAACCGGCTACTATCATCATATTCGCCTGATCTTTCAGGAGTACGACTTCTACAGCAAGTCGATACAGTACAGCGTGAACACGCCATTTGGGCGTTCCATCCTGCCTGAGGATCGCAAGAAGGTACTGCTTGAAACGCTGGAGAAGTATCGACACGAGCCAATCAATCGCAACATGCTCTTCATTGTGGAAACGTTTGCTCGCCTGGAATGCGAAGTGATGAATGACTGGCTGCGCAGTAGCCGTCCAGCCGACCTTGAGTCGTGGACCGAAGACCTTGTTAGTATCGTGCCCACGCGCTTGTTCCGAGCGCTCGATCTCAAGGATCCCAAAGGATTGTCGTAGCTCTGAATGTCTTAACTCTGCGAATACAAAAGGTTATGACGAAGGGGATGGGCGACTCAATGAGTCGCCCATCCCCTTTCTGTGCAGTGCAAAGCTGACTACATGAGCCTCTCTTACATCGGCGGGAAGCGCAGCACCAGGTACACGCCGGCAACAGCAATGGTAAACAGCATGACTGGGAAGCCGGTCTTTAAGAACTGCATGAAGGTGATCTCATGGCCGTTCTTCCTGGCAATATCGGAGAGCACCACATTGGCCGAAGCACCGATAAGGGTACCATTACCACCCAAGCAGGCACCAAGGGATACCGCCCACCACAAAGGCGTTACGTCCATGCCAGTGGACTCCATGGTCAAAAGAATCGGAATCATGGTGGCAACAAACGGGATGTTGTCCAAGAAGCTGGAGATGACAGCTGAGCCCACCAGCAACACGAGCATGGTGACAAATACGTCGCCGCCGGTTGCAGAGATAAGCGCGTTGGCAAGCATCTCGATAACGCCGGTTTCAGCCATGGCGCCCACGATGATGAACAAGCCTGCAAAGAACGTGAGTGTAGTCCACTCCACCTCGTACAGTGCACGCTCGATGCTCTCGCCCGAAATGAG
Organism: Adlercreutzia sp. ZJ138; assembly: GCF_011038935.1. NCBI lineage: Bacteria > Bacillati > Actinomycetota > Coriobacteriia > Eggerthellales > Eggerthellaceae > Adlercreutzia > Adlercreutzia sp. ZJ138. The sequence goes on from NZ_JAAKEA010000003.1 coordinate 91,768, forward strand.
CAGCAGCACGCCAGCAGCCGTAAGTGCAATGACGCTCGATTCAACATGAAGCGCACCGTGGGCCATAAAGCCAATGACCACAAACACCATCACCACAACGCTTTGCTTCAGCAGGCGCATGCTCTTCACCTGATCGTACTCATTGAGCTCCATAATGCGCTGACGCTTTTCGTCATCAACGTGCATCTTCTTGCCGTACATGATGTAGAACAGCCCAATGCTCAGAGCAAGGATCACCACAGCGATGGGCGCATCAATCATAATGAAGTCGGCAAACGAGTAGCCTGCAGCCGAACCAATCATGATGTTCGGCGGGTCACCGATAAGCGTAGCGGTGCCACCAATGTTCGACGAAAGAATCTCAACCATGAAGTACGGAAACGGATTAACCTCGAGCAGCTTACACACCGTCACCGTCATCGGTCCGATGAGTAGCACCGTGGTCACGTTGTCAAGAAAGGCCGATAACACTGCGGTCAACAGCACGAACAGCACCATAATGAGCCACGGGTTGCCCTTCGCAGCACGGGCACACTTAATGGCCAAAAACTCGAACAAGCCCGACTGCTTCACCACTCCCACGAACAGCATCATGCCAAACAGCACGCCAAGCGTGTTCATGTCCACGTGCTCGATCGCTGCGTCGAACGGCAAAATGCCGATCAGCATGACGAGCGCCGCACCCGCGATAGCTGCAAGCGAGCGGTGCAGCTTCTCCGACATGATGAACGCCATAACCACGACGAACACCACAACGGATACGATTTGTGATATTTCCATAGGGTTCCCTTCTGCTAGCCTCCCATTTCAAGCGACGGCTTCATACTTGGCGCGCCGTAGCGCGCATGACCACGCATGATGCACGTCATGTAGATGAGGTATTAGAATACCGTGGCCGCATCACGCGTGGGTAGAATCACCGTAACTGTTCTGTTTCAAATTGGGTTACAAAACAGGCGCACTGTCACGCCTTGACAACAGAATGTGCAGGTCGAAGGGTAAAACAACAGAAACGCCGCGCCCGCAGCTCATGTACTGCGCACGCGGCGTTTTTCGTCCTATTCGAAATCGTAGAGGTCCTTGGTGGCAACCTTAAAGTCCTCAAACACTTCGGCGGCGATGTTCACGTCGTCCACCAGTTCGAAAGCCGCTGGCTGACCCTCGTCGTCAAGCTCAGTCACCTCAAGGATAATCACTTCCCCGCTACCGGAACCCACCTCATCAGCTTCCTCAAACGGGAAAAAGAAACCGTAGCTGCGATCGTTGTGCAGGATGATCCCCAAAAACTCAAGATCAATACAATCGCCCTTCTCGTCTTCAAACGTCAGCGTCATGCCCTCCTGAACGGGCGGGCAGTAGTTGGGGGCACTTCCTTCACGCATGGGCATGAGCTCCTTCCCTATCGCTTTGCAGAGCGCTTGGATTTCTTCTTCGCCTTGGAAGACGACTGCTTACTGCTCTGCTCTGTACCATCTGTGGCATCTGCGTCAGACGCGAGTTCGGCAGAAGCCTGATCGATAGGCTGCGGGTTACCAAACGCGAATATGCCAACATTCGTGCCGTAGCGGCGGACCAGCTTTGCGTAGCGGGGCTCGCGTGTCTTCCACATGGCATAGAGCGGCGAGGCAACGGCAATAGACGAGTACACGCCCACAGCAAGACCCACCGACATGGCAAGCGCGAAGTCTTTCAGCGTCTCACCGCCGAACAGTAGCATGGCGACCACCGGCACAAGCGATGTGATAGACGTGTTAATGGAGCGCACGAACACCTGGTTCACCGAATGGTTCGCCATAGTCATGAACGTACACTTGATGTCGCCTGACTGCATGTTGTCGTTGATACGATGGAACACCACCACCGTGTCGTATAGCGAGTAACCCAAGATGGTGAGCAACGCCGCAATGGTGTTCGGCGTAACCTCGCGCCCCACCAGCGCGTACACGCCAATCACAATGATCAGGTCATGCAGCAGCGTTACCACGGCCACAATACCCATCTTGTAATCCCTAAAGCGAATGCCAATGTAGGCAATAATAAGCAGCAGCGACACAACAAACGCAATAAGCGACGAGCGTACCACACTCGCACCCCAGTCAGGACCAATGGTGGACACCTGGAAGTTCTCCGTCGGAATACCCAGCTGCTCGGCAGCGTCGGTCGCGTGTGCCGTCGCTTCTTCGGCATCGGTGGTTGAGGTGCGAACGAGAAAGCCATTTTCGCCATTCGTCTGCGTCGTTTGAATGACAGCATCGGGCTCGCCAGCCTGTGCCATGGCATCACGCATCTGATCGATGGTAATGTCGCCCGTCTGCGTGAACGTCACCGATGTGCCACCCACGAACTCAATGCCGAAGTTGAGTCCGCGCACGCCCATAAACGCAATCGACAGCGCCACGAGTACCGCCGATACACTCAAAAGCACCTTGCGCGCGCCGAGGAAGTTGATGTCAAGTTTAATGAAGCGACCTTTGAGCTTGCGTGCGGCTTCAACGGTAAACGATTTCGTGGTACATGAACCCGGCGTATCCCCCGTCTCGCGCGCGGCCTCTTGCACGGCCGCCGCTGCATCCTGGCTTGCCTTGATATTCCAGAACTTCGGATGCTTACGCATGACATGCGGCGCAAGCACACGAATCAGTGGCGCCTTAAACAGCAGCATCATAATAATGTCGCACATGATGCCAAGCGCCAAGGTAAGGCCAAAGCCCTTTACGCTCGCACTTGCCAAGAAGAACAGCGTAAGCGCCGACACCATGGATACAAGGTCAGCGTCAATGGAGGTCAGAATCGCATGACGCACGCCTGTCATAGATGCCGCACGAACGCTTCTGCCCATGCGTATTTCCTCACAGAAACGCTCAAGCGTAAGGATGGATGAGTCAGCCGCCATACCAATAGTTAGCACGATACCTGCCACACCCGCAAGCGACAGACTAAACAAATCAAAGTGCGAAAGCAACGCCAGAATACCTAAATAGATTACTGCGAATACCACCATGGCCGCCGCTGCGATAAGACCAAGGCCGTTGTAGAAGAACAGCAAATACACCAATACCAGCAAAAGGCCGATGCCAGCAACAACAACACCGCTGCGCAACGCATCCTGACCAAGCGTAGGACCAACCGACTGGCTTTGTTCGTATTCGAAGCTCACCGGCAGCGAACCGCTCTCGAGCACAGCCTGCAGAGCCTGCGCGTCCTCAAGGTCGTAACCACCCGTGATGGACACCTCTCCGTTGGGAATCTCGCTCTGTACGGCAGGTGCCGAATGAACCTCACCGTCAAGAATAATAACGATCTTACCTTTGATGGGTGCGAGCTCCGCCGTAGCGTCGGCAAACGCCTTTGTGCCCTCAGCATCAAGGCGCAGCGCCACCGCATAGTAGGCCGACGTGTCGGATTCCTTCTCCACGGTCACACGCTCAATGTTCTCACCAGTGATAAGCGGAGTGTAGGTGCCCTCTTCGACCTCCATATACTCGACCGCCGAATCAGTGGCGAAGGTATTACCGAAATCGTCGGTCACCGTTCCACCGGTTACGTAACCACCCCTATCAATGGTGGAACGAACAGTCTCATCGGTGAATGAGTCGAGTCGCGCGAACTCGAGCTTGCCTGTACGCCCGATTGCCTCAAGTGCCGCTTCGGTGTCGGATAAACCAGGAATTTGCACGAGAATCTGGTTGTCGCCCTGCACCTGCACTACCGCCTCGGACGCACCAAGCGCGTCCACTCGGCTTTCTATGATAGAGCGGCTGCTTTCCATCTGCTCGTCGGTGATGGCACTACCGTCGGTGCTCTCCGCCGACAATACAACCGACAAGCCGCCTTGGATGTCGAGACCCTGGTTGATCTTTTCCTGCGGAGGCATGAAGAGCGCCACCGACGCCACTAGCAAGAGCGCGGTTGCCACCAGCAGCCACACATTGCGGCGATCGGTGCCGCCGTCGAGCTTCTTTTTTCCCCGGCTTTTTTGCTTACCCAGCTCAGGCATAACGCTTGCTCCTTGACGCGCATCGGGCGCCCCGCATTTGTGTATCATGCGGAGTGCCCCTTCATCATTTCTCAAACTTGTCTATTATGCCACAACAGTCTGTGAAACGGGTACCTAGTAATCCTTCGCTGCAGGAGATGCCATCCATTCCGCATAGAATTCCTCGTACGCATCGGCGCAGACGGCCTCGCGCGCGCGACGCATGAGATCAATGAGGTAGTGCAGGTTGTGAATGGACAACAAAATTCCGCCGAGCATTTCACCTTGCTTCACCAGATGACGAATATAGGCGCGTGTGTGGTTGCGACACGTTGGACAGGTGCACTGCGCATCGAGCGGCGTGAAGTCACGCGCGTACTTGGCGTTTCGCATGTTCATGCGGCCCGTGCTGGAAAACGCCGTGCCCATGCGGGCCGTGCGTGTGGGCAGCACGCAGTCGCACATGTCAACTCCTTCGCGCACCGCGCGCACAAGCGTGGTAGGATTGCCCACGCCCATCAGGTAACGCGGACGATCTTCCGGCAAGGCACGGGCGACCTGGCCGAGCGTCTCGAACATAACCTCATGACTTTCGCCTACCGAATAGCCGCCAATACCGAACCCGCCGAAGCGCCGACCACCGTCCGCCACACTCTCGCACTCAATATCGAGGAGTCGACGTACGCTTTCCATGCGCAGGTCGAGCTCCATGCCACCCTGCACGATGCCGAATAGCGTTTGATCAGGCCGCGTGTGCGCTGATAAGCAGCGGCGCGCCCAGTTCGCCGACAAATCGACAGCGTGCGCCACGAAGTCGCGACTAGCCGGATACGGCGTACACTGGTCGAGCTGCATGATAATGTCGGCACCCAGCTGCTCTTGAATACGCATGTTGTCTTCGGGGGTCCAGCGAACCTTCGCACCGTCGTAGATAGACCGAAACGTCACCCCATCAGCGTCAAGCTTGCGCGTGTCAGCCAGCGAGAATATCTGGAAGCCGCCCGAATCGGTGAGCATAGGGCCATCATAGTTCATAAAGCGATGCACACCACCCGCCTGCGCCACAATATCAGCGCCGGGACGCATAGCCAGGTGGTACGTGTTGGCAAGCACCACCTGCGAGTCAAGCTCGCGGAGCTGCTCTACCGTGACACCCTTCACCGTGGCGCTCGTGCCCACCGGCATGAACATGGGCGTGCGAAATTCGCCGTGCGCTGTCTGATACACACCGGCGCGTGCATGCCCGCTGGTTGCGGTAACGGTGTAGTCGAACAATGCCATTATCTATGCCTCCTGCCCGGCCGCATCAGCAACCCACGACGCGCCCGTCCGCGGCGTGTACGAAGCAGCGAACGCCGCCATGACGCGCTGCTCGTCTTCGACAGCAAGCCGGTAGTTCGCTGCAAGCGCTACCTTCGTGTCGGCGGGTGCCACCGCAGCGGGATTGATACCCACAGCGGGATTTACGCACACAGGCAGCGCCTCGGCCCACGCAGCGAAATCGGCACGCATGCCGTGCTTCACGGTTTCAAGCGGGAAAGAAACCGGATCGAGCAGATTGTCGGTAACGATGTACATGTCGCAGCCAAGACCCGCAAATGACATGTCCTCGAGCGTGTTATTGCCCACCATGAGTACGTCTTTACCGGAAAGACCACACGCAGCAAGATTCTCGGCGCAGTAGGCGGGTTTGGGCTTTACCGACGTCGAGTTGTCGTAGGTGGTAATGCGCACGAAATCGTTCGCATCGAGCCCTGCCCATTGCAGGCGCCACACAACAGCACGTGGCGGAAACAGCGGCATCGTGGCAACTACCAGCGGGTAGCCCTTATTCACAAGCGCTCGCACCGCACGGGCAACATTGGGATCGTTTCCACAGGTCGCGCCCAGCTTGCCGAACTCGGTTTCGTAATAATTTTCCAAAAGCGCAGCCCAGTTGGCAGCATCGCGATCGACAAACGAGAAGAACGTTTCCCAAAACGCCTGGTCATTCGTTTGATCCGACGGACTTTTTATCATCGCCTTGACACCAGCAGACACCGCCGCCGAAAACGTTTGAGCATCAAACCCGCGAGCAGCCACGAAAGCAGCAAGCGACGTAAAGTACCCTTTAAGGAATTCCTCAATCTCCATCGGCAACAATGTGCCATCTAAATCAAAGAAGATGGCGCGATAGGCGCGTTCGGTTGTTTCCATGCAAGCTCCTTTGCGAGCGCGTCGTGCATTTGCATCATGTTAGTATAGGAAACATGCGTAAACCCATGGAAAACACTACGGAAAAACCCTGCACGGAACGCGTGCTGCTGCATGCATGCTGTGGCCCATGCTCGACCGAGCCAACCCGGCTTTTGCGAACGCGCGGCATCGAGCCGACCATCTTTTTCGCCAATTCAAACATCCACCCAAAAAACGAGTACGAACGCCGCTTAGATACCATTCGCACCTTTGCTGAAAATGAGGGAATCAGCCTGATCGAAGGTACCTACGACGCGTCAGCTTGGGAGCGCACCGCGGGGCGTGTAGGTGACGCAGCACATGAACGCTTTGGGCTCATCGCCGATGAACACGCCGCCGAATTCGCCCGAACCAAAGACACCGAACGGGCCCACATGAGCAATGTGGCCGTCTCGCGCGACGAGAGCAGCTCGCACGCTAAGGGGCACGATGGAAGACGCACTGAGGAGCGTGACGCAACCATCGCAGATTGCTCACGCGGAACGGAAGGCGCAGACGATGTCGGTGGCGCTAACGTGCCCGACATATTCCCCAACCCGCTTGACGACGTGCCAAACGTAGGCGCAACCTCAAGCAGCGCCCGGGAAGCGCGTGCGGCGCGATGCCGAGCGTGCTACCGGATGCGCTTCGAGGAAGCGGCGCACTACGCCGCAGCGCACGGATTCGACGCGCTGGGAACTACGCTATCGGTAAGCCCCTACCAGCACACGCAGATCATCCGCGAAGAGCTTGAACGTGCCGCATCGAGCGCTGGCATACGGGCACTGTTTGAGGACTACCGCCCAAGCTATGATGACACCGTGCGTCGCAGCAAGGACGCGGGCATGTACCGGCAGAACTACTGCGGCTGCCGCTTTTCCGAGGAGGAAGCCCGCGCCGAGCGCACCTACCGCAAGGTCGAGCGGAAAGCGCACCGTATTGCGGAAAAGCTCGCCGAAGCCGAGCAGAAGGCGGCATGTGCAAACGAGCCCTACGTTGATCCTGCCTCCCCCAACGGCGCCTTCGTAGCTGACCCTCTGCCCGCGAAAAGCCTTCCGCGCATACAACAGATGGAAGCTTCTAACGGAGCGCGTCGCTGCAACTTCAAAGCCTTCGATACCGTAATCGAGCTTATTACCTACGGCAACGCCGCCACGTGCGAACACGCGTTTTTCGATGCAGTTGACGCATGCCGAGCCTTCGAACGACGGCTTTCCCCGTATCTTCCACATTCTGACATTGCACGCCTGAACAAAAGTGCCGGTGAACCGTGTACCATTCACGAACAAACAGCTGAACTGCTGCTCGCGTCAAAGCGCTATTGTGCGAAAAGCAACGGCACGTTCGATATCACCATGGGGCCGGTTATCAGCCTGTGGGATTTTCACACTGGCCTCGTTGCTGACGAGCGTGCGTGCGCACGTGCGCTCGAGCATGTGAACTGGCGCAAACTAAACGTGTTTCGCCTTGGCGGGCAATGGTTTGCCCACCTGGCCGATCCGCATGCATCGGTAAACCTAGGCGGCATCGCGAAAGGCTGGATAGCCGACCGCCTGGCCGACATCATGATGCGAGAAACAGAAGATGTGCAGGGCATAAGCGTGAACCTCGGCGGCAACGTGCTCGTGCGCGGAGACAAACCTGACGGCAGCGCGTGGCGCATCGGTATCCGCGACCCACGCGATACGCGCCGCCTGATAGGCGCTGTGCCCGTGCGCAACATGTCGCTCGTAACCAGCGGCACCTATGAGCGCTGCTTTAAGCGCGATGGCGTTCTGTATCATCACATTTTAAGTACAGAAGACGGCAAGCCCGTGGCCACCGACATCGCTGGAGCAACCGTGGTGGCGCGCGACTCCATAGACGCCGAAGGGTTTTCCACCACGCTCTTAGCACTGGGGTCTGAACGCGCGTCCCAGTTTGCTCAACGCGAGCCTGCAATTATCGCCGCGTTCCTGATAGGCTTCGACGGCTCTGTCATCTCCATCGAAAAAGACGCGCTTGTTCCAAGCGCGCACCCCACCCCACGTACCGAAAAGGACCCCTTGCGAGCATGAAAACCGAAGACTTCAACTATAACCTGCCCGAAGAGCTGATCGCCCAAGAGCCTACGTCCGTGCGCGACCTGTGCCGCATGCTGGTTATGGATCGCAAAACCGGTGCGCTTAAAGACCACATCTTCCGCGACATCGCAGACTACCTACGCCCCGGTGACCTGCTTGTTGCGAACGAAACCCGCGTCATGCCCGCCCGCTTGCTGGGTACAAAACGCGGCACGGGAGGAGCAGCTGAGGTGTTTCTCTTGCGTCAGCTGTTCGGAGCACAGGCAGCTCACTACGACCCTTCCGCCGACACAAGCGCGGCCGGTTCGAACCAAACCGCCATCTGGGAGGTACTCGTTCGGCCTGGCAAGCGTTTAAAGCCGGGAAGCGGCGCGGTGGTCGACTTTATGAGCGACACAGGAGTCGTGGTGCTGTCGGCAGAGGTGATCGATTGGGCAGCCGGTGCGCAGCGCGGCGAGCGCGTGGCGCGCCTGAGTACACCACTTCCCTCGCTTGACGAAGCTCTACACGCGGTCGGACACACGCCACTGCCGCCCTATATTAAAAACTACGCCGGTGACGAAGAGCTCTACCAAACCGTTTACTCGCGCCGCGAGAGCAGCGCCGCCGCGCCAACTGCCGGCTTGCATTTCACACCCGAGCTCATTGATCAGCTGCAGAGAAACGGCGTGCGCTGGGAAACCGTAGAGCTGGAAGTGGGCCTTGACACGTTTCGTGTCATTGACGAGGACGATCCTGAACAGCACGTCATCCACACCGAGTTTTTCCACGTACCACAGCGCACCGTGGACGCCATTGCTGAAACACGCTCGCGCGGCGGACGCGTCGTAGCAGTGGGTACCACCAGCGTACGTAGCTTAGAAAGCGCCTGGGATACCACTGCGGCCCCGAACGGCACAGCGCGCCCTGCAAGCGATGCAGCCCGCACAGGATGCGGTGCTGTAACAGCGCGCGAACGCGAGGCAACGAGCCTCTATATTCTGCCCGGGTTTGAATTCAACGTGGTCGACGCTCTCATCACGAACTTCCACGTGCCGAAGAGCACACTCATGATGCTGGTGAGCGCTTTCAGTAGCCGGGAAAACCTGCTTGCCGCCTACGAACACGCCGTGCGCGAGCGATACCGCCTGCTGTCGTTCGGCGACGCCATGTTCATCTGTTAGCGGCAGCTCGAATCCACCACACGCCCGAGCACCCAAGCACGCCGAGACCCGAGCACCCGAACACATCGCATACCCGAGCACGACTCTTTCAAGGAGTGCATTCATGAGCACCGAAACGAATATCGACTACGTTGCCTCCGCCATAAGCGCCTTGGCCGACGCCACCACACATACCCCCGACGAAGAGGTCAGCGCGGCAAACGACACCGATCCTTTTGCTCCTGGATCGCTCGGCATGCTGGCCCCCAGCTGGTGGGAAGACGCTGAGGACACCGTGCCCGACGAGGCCAGCGCACCCGATAACTCACAGGCATCGAGTACGAACAGACCTTCCCCACTCGATGCGACCGATCCGTGGCTTACCCCCGACGAGGCGCTCGAACGCTTCCTCGATTGGACGTCTCAACGCAAAATCGAGCTGTGGCCCCATCAGGAAGACGCATTGATGAACCTGGCGGTGGGCGACCACGTGATCTTGGGAACGCCAACCGGGTCGGGCAAATCGCTCGTCGCGCAGGGGCTGTGCTTTATCGGCATGGCGACAGGCCGACGTACCTATTACACCGCCCCCATCAAGGCGCTCGTTAGCGAGAAGTTCTTCGACATGGTTGACATCTTCGGGCGCGACAACATGGGCATGATCACAGGCGACTCTACTATTAACACGCAAGCGCCCATTATCTGCTGCACTGCCGAAATCTTGGCGAACCAGGCGCTACGTGAAGGAGAAACGGCTGATGTGGGCTGCGTAGTAATGGACGAGTTTCACTACTATGGCGAACCCGACCGCGGCTGGGCGTGGCAAGTGCCGCTGCTTGCCTTGCCGCGCGCGCAGTTTTTACTGATGAGCGCAACGCTGGGCGACGTGAGCGCCATCGCAGCATCGCTTGAGACACGAACAATGCGCCCCGTGGATGTGGTAGCCGACGCGCCACGACCCGTACCCCTTTCTTACGAGTACTCGCTCACACCGCTCGAAGGTGCTGTTGAACTCGCACTTCGGCGCGGCGATGCCCCCATCTACGTTGTTCACTTCTCACAAGATGCCGCCGTGGCAAGCGCGCAGTCGCTCGCCAGCTACGGCGTGGCCACCAAAGAACAGCGCGAGGCGGCGAAAGCCGCCATGAAGGGAACGGCGTTTACCACGGCGTTCGGTAAAATCCTGCGCCGACTCCTGGAATGCGGCGTGGGCGTACACCATGCTGGCATGCTGCCCCGCTACCGCCTGCTGGTGGAAAAACTGGCACAACAGGGGCTGCTTCCCGTTATCTGCGGAACCGACACGCTGGGTGTGGGTATCAACGTGCCCATTCACACGGTACTGCTCACGCAGCTGACGAAGTACGACGGCTACAAAATGCGCCGGCTGCGCGCACGCGAGTTCCATCAGATTGCCGGACGCGCCGGACGCAGCGGATTCGACACCGAGGGCCTGGTAATCGCCGAAGCACCTGAACATGAGATAGAAAACGCCAAGTTGGTGGCAAAGGCCGCAGGCGATCCGAAAAAGCTGCGCAAGATAAAGAAGAAGAAACCACCCGAGGGTTTCGTCGCCTGGAACGAGCAAACGTTCACTCGCCTGCGCGAGTCATCTCCTGAAAAGCTAACACCGCGCATGCGTATCACCCATTCCATAGTACTGGCCGTGATATCACGTGGAGGCGACGCACACGCCAACGTTTGCGAGCTTATCGAGCTCTCCGCCCAAACCGACGAGCAGAAAGTGAAGTTGCTCGCACGCACCGATGAGATTTTCACCACACTCATCGACACCGGCGTGGTGGAGCGCATGGTGGACGAAAACGGTGCTGCTGAATACGTAACCACGGTCGATGTGCCAGATGACTTTGCACTCGATCAACCACTGTCGCCCTTCATGCTGGCAGCCTTGGAGCTGCTCGACCCCGAAAGCGAAACCTATGCGCTCGACGTAATATCGCTCGCAGAGGCCACACTGGAAAACCCCCGTCAGGTGCTGCGTGCCCAAGAGCGCGCCGCCCGGGAGGCAGCCATGGCCGAGATGAAAGCCGACGGCATCGAATACGAAGAGCGGATGGAGCGACTGGCCGAAATAACCTATCCCCGTCCGCTCGAAGAGCTCTTGAACGCAGCATTTGCGGAATACTGCCGTGCCGTACCATGGGCACGCGATCACGAACTAGCGCCGAAGAGCGTGCTTCGCGACATGCTGGAAACCGCATCGGACTTCAAAACCTACGTGGGCCGCTATAACATCGCGCGCTCGGAAGGCACGTTGCTCCGCTATTTGTCGGACGCCTACCGCGTACTCGACCGAACCATCCCACCAAGCGCACGCGACGAGCGCCTGCAAGACGTGATCGCATGGCTGCGCTTCATCGTGCACACCACCGATTCGAGCTTGGTTGACGAATGGGAATCGGCCGGCATGCAGCTGCCATCGGATGTATGCGTGCCGCAATTGGCCGACGAAGTGGTTGCCGACCGTCATGGCCTTACCGTGCTGGTGAGAAATGCGCTGTTCGCGCGCATTCGGCTCGCGGCAGCGGATCGCGCGGACAGGCTCGGCGAGCTCGATGGCGAATGGGGATTCGGAGCGCGCTTGTGGCGTGAAGCGCTCGATGCGTACTACAGCGAACACGAAGACATACTACTCGATGCCAATGCTCGATCGTCGAAGTTTTTCGTACTCGACGAATCGCCTGAGAAGAGCGAGCGCACTTGGCTTGTTCGGCAGATTTTTTGCGATCCCGAAGGCGACTGCGATTTCGCCATAGCGGCCCGCGTCGACCTAGACGCAACACAGGAGCAAGGCGAAGTAGTGTTCTCGCGCTACCGCGTAGGGTTCGCGGAAGACCTCGCCGAGTAGGTGGCGCGAAACAACAGGTCAACGCCAATCGCATAACCACGCTATAGGCGCAGCTCGCTCGGTGCGCCCGCACCATGCCCATGAAGAAAGCGGCTTCCGCCTTGTGCGGAAGCCGCTTTGCGTGTGTGCGATAAAAACCGCTTACAGCTTCGTTACGTTGCTCGCCTGAAGCTTGCCGTTCTGCCCCTCAGTCACATCGAAGGAAACGGCCTGACCCTCGTCGAGCGTCCTAAAACCATCCATCTTGATCTCGCTGAAGTGGACGAACAGATCCTCGCCGTCTTTCTGGGAGATGAATCCGTAGCCTTTTTCGGGGTTAAACCACTTGACAGTACCTTCCGCCATTTCAAATCCTCTTTCCTCTCCCCAGCGACCCGGGGAGGTATTGCTGCGTGCTGCATGGCGACAGCACTCACCCTCACCTCGAGGGTACGCATTCACTATACGCTATTCCATCCCAAAAACCATTTGGAAAAAACCAGAATGCCTTCTTTGGCTGTGCCCCACACAGAAAGCCCTTGAGAAATGTGTGTATTTGGTTGACGGCCTCTGCTCCTACAGATCAACGACTACTCTTCGGCACCACATGCTTCGTCAATCAGCTCGTTAACGCTATTCTCGCCAAGCTCGAACCCGTACGCTTCCGCAATCGCATACGCCTGCCCCGACCGCACAGCGGCAAGCGCGTGATCTCCAGCCTCACACAAGTAACGGGCCTCAAGCAAAAGTCCGCGCGCCACATAGCCTGTCACCTGCGGATCAACCCCCGACACCTTCATGACCGCCGCAATCGACTCGGGAGCAAGCGACAGCAGAACCGCAGCGTCGATGTCGGTCGCTTCACCAATGGCAGTCTCAAGCGATTCGGCAGCCCGCTTCGGATCGCGCTCGTCAGTCGACACGCGCATGCTGCGGGCTATCGCCGCAAAGAACTGCGTGATCAAACGCATCAGGTAATCTTGCTCGAACATACTACTCCCCCTGCCGCGCAATTCCCAAATGGTCGTAGGCTCTATCCGTAGCCTGACGGCCCTTCGGCGTGCGGATCATCAGACCCTGCTGCATGAGATACGGCTCGTATACATCCTCCAGCGTGTCGGTACTTTCCGACAGTGCTGAAGCTAGCGTGGTTAGGCCAACTGGCCTCCCTCCGAACTGCACGCACAAGAGCTCGAGCACGCGATTGTCCATGGCGTCAAGCCCTAACGAGTCAACTTCGAAAAAGCTTAAAGCTAAAGCGGCCACATCTTCGTCAATAACACCGTCACCACGAACCTGCGCCCAATCGCGTACGCGCTTCAGCAGGCGATTTGCTAAACGCGGCGTCCCGCGACTTCTGCGTGCAATCTCAAGTGCACCGCTTTCACAAATGGGCACATCAAGAATAGAGGCAGAACGCAGCACGATGTCGGCCAACTCTTCGGGTTCGTAGTACTGCAAGCGAAACACAATGCCAAAACGATCGCGCAACGGCCCGGTGAGCAAACCCGTACGCGTGGTTGCTCCAATCAGCGTAAACCGAGGAAGGTCGATTCTGATAGAACGGGCAGCGGGCCCCTTGCCCACTACGATGTCGAGTGCGAAGTCCTCAAGTGCGGGATACAGCACCTCTTCCACCATGCGGTTCATGCGGTGTATTTCGTCGATGAACAGCACATCGCCCTCTTCGAGGTTTGTGAGTATCGCAGCAAGATCACCCGTACGTTCAATAGCAGGGCCGCTGGTGGTGCGAATGTTTGACCCCATTTCGTTGGCGACAACGGTGGCAAGCGTGGTTTTGCCCAACCCCGGAGGTCCGGAGAACAGGATATGGTCGGCTACATCACCGCGCTCCTTTGCAGCTTCGATAAGGATAGACAGCGACTCCTTGATCTTCGTCTGTCCCAAATAGTCGCCCAAGCGCTTCGGGCGCAAACTGCGATCAAACGCCAGATCGTTTTCCTGTAATTCGGCCGACACGATACGCGAGCAGGCGGCAGTTGCGTTGCCCTGCACCCCACCGCCGATGGGCGCGCAAGCGCTTTGCGCCTCGAATACCATGCCTTCTATCTCAACGCCATGCTCTGTCATAGCCTCAACTTCTAACATCAACCGAACCGATTACAGCCAATTATGCACCGCACTACCTTACCCGCACGCTATTCCATGAGGAACCCAGAGGATGTGCGCAGCACAGCACATGTACCACTTCGGATGCGCGCGCAGCGCACCACAATACACCTACTACTTCGAGCCGAGTCGCTTAAGCGCGTACCGCACAAGCGCACCCTCGTCTGCATCGTGCGGCGCGCCTTTGAGCGCAAGCTCGGCTTCTGCCGAACTGAAACCCATTGACAACAGCGCCTCACCTGCCGAACGCATCGAGACATCAGCATCATCCGAGCCACCCGCAGCATCGGATTCGCCAAACAGACTCTCTTCTACCTGATCAAACGAGCCTTTCAACTCCAAGATAATGCGAGATGCCGTTTTTTTGCCCACGCCGGGAATGCGTTGCACAGCGGCAACATCCTGCGCCGATATAGCCCTTGCCAGCTGGGCGGGAGAGTAGAGCGACAATGCGGCGAGCGCCATTTTCGGTCCAATACCAGAAACGCTGATAAGCTTGCCAAAGAGTGCTTTTTCCTCAAGCGACAAAAATCCAAACAGTGACGCGCCATCATCGCGCACCTGCAAATGCGTATGAATCAAGATGGCATTCCCCTTATCGGGAAGCTTCGCAAGCGCCGACTGACTCATGTTTACCTCGTAGCCAACGCCGGCAACGTCGATATAGGCGCACGTTGAACCTTTCCCCGCCACCGTACCGTTCAAAAACGCAATCATTGTTTGCTATGCACCTTTCCAGCTTGAATACTGTTCCTGCCTCACGTGATCGCGCGCAAGTGCCCGAGCAACAGCAGCATCGAAGCCAGTCGCCGATCCTTCGTCGCACGGCTCGCATACGCCCGCATGCGTCGTGTAGCAGATGGCTGCCGCCAACGCGTCGGCCGCATGGTCGGGCCGAGGCACGCCATCCAAGCCGAGCAACTGTCGAACCATGTATTGCACCTGTTCCTTCTCGGCTGAACCCGTGCCCACTACGGCCAGCTTGATCTGCCGCGGCGTGAACTCTCCCACGTCGATGCCCCCTTCAGCACACGCCACCAATGCCGCACCGCGTGCCTGACCAGTAGCAAACGCAGCCGTAATGTTCTGGCCGAACCACACCGTTTCTATCCCCACACATGACGGGGAAAAGCGATCGATAACGGCACCCACTTGCTCGTGGATCTTTTGTAAGCGGCGCGCAAGCGGCATGCCCGCATCAGTTGACACGCACCCGTAAGCAACGCACGACAGCCGCGGCCCTTCTTGGCGCACGACACCCCACCCCGTATTTGCCAAGCCGGGATCAATACCGAGCACCGTTCGTAGCGCTTGAGCCATGCCATCCTTTCCGTGCACTGAAACGCAATGTGTTATTCATTTTACAAACGTTTGTTCGCTTATGATAACACACTTTGCCCGAGCAGAACGAAAACCTACCGATCCTTTCTCGCTTATCCTGCCCTTACCCCGCGCAAGCAACGGCGCCAGCGAGCACCAGGCCTTCTTCGTCGTAGAGTACGACCGCCTGACCGTAAGCACATGCTCGCTGTGGCTTATCGAACACGACCCGCAGCATATCACCCGTCACTTCAGCAATCGCCGGCTGAGGTTCTTGTCGATAGCTTGTCTTACACATCACCCGAACCGCACCGTCAAAATGCGGCACGGCAACGTAGTTCACGTCGCACGCCGTTACCGTACGAGAAAGCAGCTCATCGGAAAAGCCAATGATCAGCTGGTTCTTTTCGACATTCTTACCAATCACGTAATACGGCTCGCTCGCTGCGATGCCAATACCCTTGCGTTGGCCGATCGTGTAGCGCAGCAAGCCTGCATGTCGACCACGCACAACTCCCTGCGTATCAACAATGTCGCCCACATCGCAGCACGAGCCCCGTTGCCGTTCGATGAAGCCTACGTAATCACCATCTGCGACAAAGCAGATGTCTTGACTCTCGGCCTTTTCCGCTGTTGCAAACCCAGCCTGTTCAGCAACAGCTCTCACAGTCGCTTTGTCCAGGTCACCTAAGGGAAATAGCATGTGCGCTAGCTGGTCTTGCGTGACGTTAGCCAACACGTAGCTTTGGTCTTTGCTCGTGTCACATGCCCGCCGAAGCGCGAACCGACCCGTTTCGGCGCAGAACTCGCGACGGACGTAGTGACCTGTGGAAACGTAGTCGAACCCGAGCTCGCGCCGACGCTGCTGCAATGCCTCGAACTTCAGGTACCGGTTGCAGTCGATGCAGGGATTCGGCGTGCATCCCGACAAGTAGCCATCACAGAAACGGTCAATCACCTGACTACGGAATCGGGCACAGTAATTGAATGTGTGATGTGGAATTCCCAAACGGCGGCATACCTGCTTGGCATCCTGCACGTCGTCAAGCGAGCAGCAGCCCACCTCGGAGTCTGCATCCAAGCCCGCCATACCTTCCCCATCAAACAGGCGCATGGTAACGCCTGCTGCTTCGTACCCCGCGTCACACACGAGCTTTGCCGCAACAGAGCTGTCAACCCCACCGCTCATGGCAACCATCACCTTGCCCAACCCTGAGTCGCCTAAGCTGCCCGGAGTACCCGTGGTATCCAAAGCACCGCATCCATCCAACTGCATTACCATCACCTCCCCTGCTTTTTCCTTGAGTCAGCCACCGCAACAGCCGCGGCCACCGCAACAGCCGAGCACGAAAGAAGGCTGCAGCCCTGTAAAGCCACAGCCTTCCGATACGTACGCATTTAAACCGCGCGCTTACTCGTCAAGCGCAGCAGCAATCTCATCGGTGATATCCATGGTGTGATACACGTTCTGTAGATCTTCAAGCTCTTCCAGCTTGTCAATCAGGCGGAACACTTTCTTCGCCTCATCAACGGAAACCACCGTAGGCGTGGTCGCCTCCATGGTGAGCTCAGCGCCCTTTACCTCAACGCCCTGCTCTTCAAGACCCTTCTTCACCGCCATCAGGTCGGCAGGCGCGGTGTAGACCACCCATTCATCCTCGGCGTCATCGTAGTCGTCGCCGCCAGCCTCGGCGACCGCCATCATGAACTCTTCTTCATCGGCAGCGGCACCGTTCGGTTTCATCGGGTTCTTCTTATCACCCGTTTCAACCTCTTTGGCAACTACCACCTGACCCTTGCGCTCGAACATGTACGACACCGAGCCAGACGTACCCAGATTGCCGCCATGATGATTAAATGCAGCGCGCACGTCGGCGGCGGTGCGGTTGCGGTTGTCGGTTAGCGCCTCACAATACACAGCAATGCCGCAAGGGCCGTAACCCTCGTAGACGACCGTTTCGTAATTGGCGGCATCCTTGCCCGACCCGAACGCCTTGTCAATGGCTGTTTTAATCTTGTCCTTGGGCATGGACTGAGCCTTTGCCTTTTCGATAGCCGCGGCAAGGGAAGCGTTGTTTTCGGGATTCGGGTCGCCGCCCTCTTTCGCAGCTACGGTGATGTTGCGAGCCAGCTTAGAGAACAAGGCCGAACGCTTAGCGTCCTGAGCAGCCTTGCGATGCTTCGTGGTTGCCCACTTAGAATGTCCAGACATGTACGACGTCCCTTCAGAATTACTGCAATACCAGCCGAGCATGATACCACAGACAGAAAACTCCCTGTTGGCATTCGTAGAGTCTTCATCAAACACGGCTCCAAACGCAACCCCGCGCGTCCGATAAGTCACCACGAAACAACTCGGCAACCCATAAATTCATAAGGTACGCTAGACTTGCTCAACGAGGGAGGAACCCGTGCAGAAGTGCGCGGTACATGGGAAAGGATCGGTGGCAGCTTATGCCAGAAGGGTTCGCAAGTATTATCCAACAGATGGCCGTACTGTTCTCGATCATTGCCGTTGGCTACATCGCGAACAAGACGGGGCTTATGGGGCGCGAATTCGATAAGCACATATCGAAGCTGGTGTTAAACGTATCGCTTCCCGCTATGATTTTGGCTTCAGTGCTCGATGTTAGCGAGATTCCTTCCCGATCCGACATTCTGACCACCGTCGTCCTAGCGTTTTTCGCATACCTCGTGCTTATCGCCATTGCGTTTGTCTTCTGCTTTGTTGTGCGTTGTCGCAAGGGGATGCGTGGCGTATATCGTTTCATGCTCGTCTTCGGCAACACGGGCTTTCTAGGGTTTCCCGTGGTGGCTGCTATCTTCGGCAACGAGGCGATCATTTATGCCTCTATTTGCAACCTGCCCTTCAATCTGCTGGTATTTACCATAGGAGCTTGGTTCATCTCGTCGGACAGCGAAGAAGCGACGCCGGTTCGTGTGAGCGTGCGCACGTTTGCCACGCCCGCTCTCATCGCGTGTCTTGTCACCATCGCATTCGCACTCGCAGGCGTGTGTGCCGTGCCCTTCGCAGGCCCCGCTTTGAGCACGCTTGGTAGTTTCACCACGCCCGCCGCCATGCTCATCGTGGGATCAGCCATGGCAAACATGCCCGTGCGTGACCTGCTCGGTAACCCCCGGCTATTCGCTATGGCCGTCGTGCGACTGCTGGTTACCCCGGCCATCATTTATCTGACGCTCCATGCCTTTGTGAGCAATGCCGTATTGCTAGGCGTTTTGGTGGTGACATGCGGCATGCCAGTGGCAACCAACGGCACTATGCTCTGCTACGAATACGGTGGCAACAGCAAGGTTATGGCGCAGGGAACGTTCATCACCACAGTGGCGTCGCTCGTTAGCGTACCGCTGCTGGTGTTGCTTTTGGGGTAGGGAAAAAGACGCCAGGTCCGACGTATCATGCGGCAAGCGCGCTACGGCAAAAGTGTTACGGCAAAAGCCCCTTACGGCAAAAGCCCCATGGTTTCCAGTACGAAGTAACCAAGCACAAGCGCGCCTACCACAATACGATACCAACCAAACACCGTGAAGTCGTTCTTTTTGATGTAACCCATAAGGAACTTAATCGACACCACCGACATCACGAAAGCGGTGACAACACCCACCACCAACACGACAACTTCCGTAGTGGTCATGGCGATTCCCGCCAGCACGAACTTGACAGCCTTCAGGCATCCCCACCCAAACATAACAGGAATAGCCAAGAAGAACGTGAACTCGGCCGCCGCCGTGCGCGAGCAGCCACACAACATGCCACCGATGATGGTGGAGCCGCTGCGGCTGGTTCCAGGGATAATGGCGAGCACTTGGAAAAGACCAATCTTGAGTGCGGTCTTCCAATCGATGTCATCGACAGTGGCAACCTTGAACAGCTGCCGCTCGGCCGCCGCTTCAAGTTCGGCGTCCGACATTGCTACAGGATCACCGATGCGTGCATGCTTGCCGCGCGGACGCGTCATGCTTTGGGCTTCGGCGGAAAGCATCGACTTTACCTCGTTTAAGCGACGGCGATTGCGGCGTTCAAGCACAATAAAGATAACACCGTACAGCACAAGCATAGCCGCCACAGTCACCTTGTTGTAGAAATGCTCGTTCACCCAATCATCCAGCGCGAAACCAAAAACGGCGGCAGGAATACAGCCAACCACCACCATGCCCCACAGCCGCCAGGTCCTGCGGCGCTCATCAGGCGTCTTACGCGGACTAAACGGGTTGAGCTTATGGAAGTACAAAATGAGTACCGCCATAATGGCACCCAACTGGATAACCACCAGAAACAGCGCCAGAAACTCATCAGACACCTGCAGCTTCACGAACTCGTCAACCAAGATCATATGCCCGGTCGATGAAATGGGAAGCCACTCGGTAATACCCTCAACAATGCCGATGAGCATCGATTTCAATGCTTCGATAATCATAGTCGCGCACCTTTGCGATCGGTTTTGAGCGAAAACACCCACGCAGTATACCAATGCTCGCTTACAAGCCGCCGCCCATGCGAGCGAAACGCTGCGTTTATCCGCATTCCTTGCGTATTCTTCTTTCCCTGGCTCTTCCTCTGCCACCTTCCTTCTCTGGTCATTTCTCTTCCTCCGGATCATCCCCTTTTCCCTTGACTTTTCCCTTCTTCCCCTCCCCTTCTTTTCCCTTGACTTTTCCCTTCTTCCCCTCCCCTTCTTTTCCCTTCTCGTTTACTCCCCATGCATTTTCAAAATGACGAATTCTCATGCGCCATTTCGTGCGCAGACGGCGAAGTGCGCGGTATTATGCGCTGCAACAGGTAACTCCGATTAAGAAAGCGACGTGAAACCGGCATGGAAAACGCGATCCGTGCAACCAACAACAGCCGTGCAGGATTCGCCGTAGCGACCATAACCTTCGTGGTTGCTTTCGTGAGCAGCAACGTTCCCGTACCCCTGTACGCAACCATTCAGGCGGCCAACCCCTCCATCACCGACGCGCACGTGTCGCTCACTATGTTCACCTATCTTCTGGGCGTGACAGTGATGCTACTGTTCTCGGGCAGACTGTCCGATGCCATCGGCCGAAAAGCGCCCACCGTGGCCTGCATGCTGTTCGGGGCTATCGGCTGCGCAATGTTCCTGCGCATCGATGGGGCCGCATCGCTACTGACAGCTCGACTGATGCAAGGCATCGCCTGCGGGCTTGCCATGGGACCGGTAAGCGCGCTGATTATCGACTTAGCTGACGAACGACACGAGGCATTGGCGCGCACCATCGTCGGCACGTTCGCCATGCTGGGCGTATCAATCGGCTCGGTAAGCATCGGACTGTGGAACTTGGTGGTGACTGACTACGCTCCTGTACTGATTGCCGTCATCGTGCTGCAGGTTATCTGTGCGGCAGCCGTGCTCGTGGTACCCGAGACAGTGCCAAAAGACGAGCGGATCCCCTTGGCAAGCGTCGTGCGCGCTCCTATTTCTATCCCCAAGAACGTACGATCGGTGTTTCCCGTAGCCGCCATCGCATACGTGTCGGCATGGGGCATGGGAACCTATTACCAGGCGTTTAGCTCACTAGTCGCAGCTGACACATTCGGTAATATGAGCACATTGCTCGCGGCGATAGTCCTGTCGCTTGCCATGTGCCCAAGCTGCTTGGGTGGTCCTCTTGAAGCCCGTCTGCCGAAGGGAGTATCGCTTCGGGTGGGAATGTGGTTGTTTTTAGCATCGACCATTGCCATGTGCGTTTTCATGAGCACGACAATGCTCGTGCCGTTTTTGGCGTCGGTAGGCGTGTTCAGCTTGTCAATGGGAATCTCTCTGTCAGGCAGCTTGCGCATCCTGTTCGCCGCCGATCCTCATGCAGGCAGCGCGTCGATCATATCGTCCATCAACTTGGCGGCATACGTGGGGTGCAGCGTACTTAACGCCGGCATGAGCGCGATCGTGAACGACATCGGACTCTTCGGCACGCTGCTCGCAGTGTCGGCGCTCTGTGTGGCAAGCGTGTTTATGTGCGTGTTCTTGAGTAAGCGGATGGAGAAGCGCGAACAGCAAGTGGCGGCAAGCGTCAGCGGGCATGCGGCGTAGCGAAAGCCGCAGGCGAGCATGCTGGTTGCGGCAGGCGACCGCGAGCGCGCAGGTTATGGCAACAGGCGACTCCGAGCGCGCAGGTTATGGCAACAGGAACTGTGAGCGTGCGGCAAGCGCTAGCGAGTAAACCCGACGTCACACACCGACAGATGGTCTGCGCATTTCCGTGCCTTCCCGTATATTTCCGCGCCCTCTTTTCCGTATTTGTGTAAGATGGTCACGTTTGAATTATCTTGTTCCGCAGCAACCGAAGGAGCATTTCGTGGCCAGCACAGCACCCGATCAGAAAGTACTCGTTTTCGACTTCGGAGCCCAATACGGACAGCTCATCGCGCGGCGCGTGCGCGATCTGGGCGTATACTCGGAAATCGTTGCGTGCGACACCACCGCCGACGAAGTGCGCGCGGCGGCACCAGCGGCTATCATCTTAAGCGGCGGCCCGGCGAGCGTGTACGCCGAAGACGCCCCGCAAATCGACCCCGACGTGCTGGCACTCGGCATACCCGTGCTGGGATTTTGCTACGGACAACAGATTATGGCCGCGACGCTCGGCGGCAAAGTAGGCAAAACCGAGAAGGGCGAGTACGGCCCCGCGCCACTGTTCCGCTGCGCGGGTTCAGCGCTCTACGAAGGCACACCCGAGAAGCAGACAGTATGGATGAGCCATCGCGACGCCGTAACCGAAGCACCTGCAGGCTTCGTAGTAACAGCTACGACCGATGTGTGTCCGGTGGCTTCGATGGAATGCGCTGAGCGCAAGCTGTACGCCACACAGTTCCACCCCGAAGTGCGCCATACGCCGCATGGTAACAAGCTGCTGGAGAATTTCCTCTTCGGCATCTGCGGTCTTGAGCGAAACTGGAGCATGGATTCCATCATCGAGGACAGCGTAACAGCCATCCGCGAGCGCGTGGGAGAAGGCCGCGTGATTCTAGGGCTTTCGGGCGGTGTTGATTCAAGTGTGGTAGCCGCGCTGTGTGCCCGCGCCATTGGCAAGCAGTTGACCTGCGTGTTCGTAAATCACGGACTGCTGCGCAAGAACGAGCCCGAAGAGGTTGAAGCGGTGTTTACCGAGCAATTCGACGTGGATTTCGTACACGTGCACGCCGAAGAGCGCTACACACAGCTGCTGGCGGGCGTATGCGATCCGGAAGAAAAACGCCGGATCATTGGTACGCAGTTCTGGAACGAGTTCTTCGCCGTAGCAAAGAACCTTGCTGAAGACGGCAGGCCGGTGAAGTTTTTGGCGCAAGGCACTATCTACCCCGACATCATCGAAAGCGGCGCGCGCAAGACCGGCGGCAAAGCGTCTACCATCAAGAGTCACCACAACCTGATCCCGTTCCCCGAGGGTGTTCATTTCGATCTCATTGAACCGCTAGACCACTTCTTTAAAGACGAGGTGCGCGCACTCGGCACAGCGCTTGGGCTTCCCGATCACATCGTGCAGCGTCAGCCGTTCCCTGGCCCGGGTTTGGCCATCCGCATCATTGGCGAGGTGACGCCCGAAAAGCTGGAAATCTTGAAGAGCGCCGATGCTATTGTGCGTGAAGAACTGGACGCATACAATAAACAGCTGTTTGCCCAGATGGGCGCGCGTGATGGCGAGGTGAGGCGCGAAGCGGCGGGCGGCCCCGAAGTGGAGCGCCCCGTATGGCAGTATTTCGCCGTGCTGCCCGATATTCGCAGCGTCGGCGTGATGGGTGACGAGCGCACGTACGCGCGCCCCATTATTTTGCGTGCGGTAGAGAGCACCGATGCCATGACCGCCGACTGGGCACGCCTGCCCTACGACGTGCTCGCGCGCGTGAGTTCGCGTATTGTGGCGGAAGTGCCCGGTGTGAACCGCGTAGTGTACGATATAACGTCGAAACCGCCAAGCACGATCGAGTGGGAATAATCTACTAGCAAAAAGCACCCCGCCTGAACTGGCGTTTCCGCCCGCTGACCTGGGCAATCCTTACAATATATGATAGTCGCGCAGGTCAGGAGAGTGGTGTCATTGCCACCGGGTTGCCACCGTTTTTTGATAAAAATAATAATTTTGCACCGCGCAAGGCGGGCTGGTTGTCAATACCATCTATGTGGAATTTGCGCGCGGTTAGGCACATAAATTAGAGCTTGCGGAATGTCATGCCAATGACCTGATGGCTAGATTAGTTATAAGGTCTATGGAGTAGAATATGTTCGCATAGTGATTGGAGCTGTATGGCTAACGACAGCAAAATGCTCACGAAGTCAAAGAGCAAGATAAACAACGATGAGTTTTATACTCTGTTTGAAGACATAGCGGCTGAACTGCCGAACTATAAGGAGTACCTGAGTGGCAAGCGACTACCCTTCCCATCCTCCTAGGCTGGGAGAGCTCGTGAAAAGGCTCAGGAAGGCCTCGGGAATCACCCAGGAAGAACTTGCCGACGCTGCCGGCGTAAGCGTTTTCTCCGTGAGGAGCTACGAGCAGGGAAAACGCACGCCAACGATGAGCAGCGCGTAGCTATCGCCAAAGCGCTTGGCGTGCCGCCAGAAGTTCTGATCGATTTCGGCATCACCAATCCCAACGAGGCGTTTCATTATCTGATGGAACTTGCGCATATCTATTACATGGCGCCTCAGATGCGCAGCATCGGACCCGTTATTGCGATGGATGAGAATTTGATTGCTATCGGCCTTCCTAAGAGGTCCGACCTAACCAAGCTGCTAGGCGATTGGCACGTTGCCTGGATTGAGTTCCAGGAGACCGGTGACGCCGCAGCTTATCAATATTGGCAGGATCATTACGAGGGATAAGGAGAATCGAAGTGAGAAAAGTGACTTCTGAAGAAACTGCGAACGGAAGCATCCGCATAGTTATAGGGCCTAATGGATATGGAAAGACAACTTACCTCAACGAGGAAAAAGCGAGACGCGAAGAAGCTGGCGAGACCATATTTTTCATTCCATCGGAAATAAAACTTTTGGATGAGGTAAAAGATACCGTTGATTCTTCGCAAACAATGGAGTTTTTGCTTACGGAGCTTCTTGAGACGCCAGAATATCTAGCAAAAAGGGATGCATTGTTTGAGGAAGCCGACAGGATAATCGAGGGCAATGTCTGTCGGATGAATTTGTTGCTTGAAGAGATCCTTCTGCTGAACGGGTCAACTAGGTCAAAAGACTTTATTGCCCCAAACTCAAAACGGGTCGTAAAAACTTGATTTCCATAGGACAGGATGATGTCAAGAAAAAGATGGGCAGTGGCCAACGGATGCATCTTCTGCTAAAGCTGGCGTCGCAAAGCTGCAGAGATTACATATTTCTAGATGAACCAGAGAAATATTCCCATCCGTCTCTGTTGAACATAACCGCATCCCTCATCAATGATCTCGTGAATAAGGGTAAGCATGTCTATTTAGCAACTCATTCTCCCAAACTCATTTCAATGCTGACTTTTGATTATGCTGATTTGCGTTTGATTAACGATGACACCCATGCTTTGAAGGAAATTCCTTTCGACAGTGCCGTCGAGGAAGCCTCGGTGCATTTCAACGTTGGGGCAATGGAAAAGAAGTTCAAGCGCTATTATACAAGCGGCGCATCCCTAAAAGAGAGTATAGCGAGAAGGCACAACCGGTATTTTATTGAAGCATTGTTTTCAAAACGTATCTATCTCTGCGAAGGCGCAAATGATGAGCTATTAGTCAATGCCGCGCTGCAGAAATTCGGTGGCTACTACGGCGACTATAGCGTGTTTAAGGTGTGGGGTAAAACGAACCTTCCAGTGTTCGCGCAGCTATTTCAGGATTTGGGGATTGACCTGATATGTCTCTTTGATGTCGATGATGAAGCAAAACCTCGGCACAAAGAGGCGAATGCTGCTATTAGAGCAACTGTCCCAGCAGGAAAGATTATTGAAATGACTCCAAATCTCGAGGCCGAAACAGGCTACGTCGGGGAAAAAGCAGACGCTCTTGCTTTGATGGACCATCTTGAGGAGATAGAGCTTGATCATAAGTTCAACCTCTCCGAGATCTAGAGACGAAAAAAGCAATGGGATGAAAGCTGGAATCGTTGGGTGGGATTGCAGCATGATTACCATTTGTGAAATACCAAAGAAAAGCATTCACATTGCAGCGCTGCTGGTTTAAACTGGCTTCAGTGAAACAGTCCCCGTGGACTCTAAGTGAGGCGGGGACAAAGAAGGGTCGTTAGCTTGCTGGCGGCCCTTTGATTTTCATTAGGAGGATGAGTTGAAGGGTTTCAAGACAATTGAGGAGCAGATCGCTCTTCTCGAATCCAGGGGCATGATCGTCGGCAGCGATGCGGCAACAATCCTTCTTCGCGAAAACTACTACGCCGTCATCAACGGTTACAAAGACCCGTTTCTCGACAAAGCAGCAATGCAGTCAAGCGCCGATGACGTGTACCTTGCCGGAACCCGATTCGACTGGCTTTACGGTCTTTTCAAGCTCGACCGAGAACTTCGCCAAATCACCTTCAGCTACCTCATTCAGGCCGAAGCGGCGCTCAAGACAGCCACCGTCTACGCCTTCTGCGACAAGAACCGAGGTATCTCCGATTATCTGGACGAAAGCTCTTTCTGCGAGCCGAAAGACATCCTTGTCCCCAAGGCTTTCAGGAAAAACAAGGTCGCTTTGCATAAAGGAAACCTGCAGCGATTGATGGGAGTCCTCAAGGGCAAACTGGACCCCGATAAACCGCACAGGCCGTTCACAGAGCACTACCTTCAAGCTTACGGAGAGGTTCCGTTGTGGGTGCTCTCTAATGATTTGACCTTCGGCAACATGTCCCACTTCTATCAGCTGATGAAGAGGGGTGAGCAGAACGCTGTTTGCAAGCATCTGTCCGAAACGACGCTTCGAGGGACAAAAGATAAGAGGGTGACGCCCCATGACGTCTTGAGGGCGTACGAGGTTCTGGTTCATTTCAGGAACCTTTGCGCCCACGATGAACGTCTTTACTGCGCTATGAAAGACAACGATACTTACGCAACGATGCTTCGAGTCCTTGAAATCGCTCTTCCGAAAACCACCATTGAGACTATGAAGGGCGAATTACACGACCTTCTTGAGAAATATCAGGATCAGCTGCATGTGATTACGGTGTCTGATTTGCAAACTCAGCTTGGCTTGGATTAGCTTATCTGGGCTAGCTTCCATTTAGTTCCCAAGCACCATAAAGTCGGTAACGCTTGGGGGAAATTGTGCATACTTCGTTTGACTGGTGTAAACATAAGATTCAGCTTATCGCAGTAGAATAGAAGTAGCTTGTGCTTACGCAGCGAGCAATCCTCCACATGCAAACTCGTATAGAAAGTTGCCATTGTAAAACGTCAAGAAGGGCAGAATATGACAGATCGGCAATGGAAAGAACTTGCGAAGTGGTGTTTGGACAACGGACAACGAAAATTAACCAAAGATGAAAAGGAAATAATAAAAGCTGCAATTGATCAAGCGGACAGTTTGGAAGAAATGGCACAAATAGCCTCCCTTAGCTTGATTATTGATTCAAATAGGTAAACGTTTTGATTATTCGCGCTGATTGCTCTCACTGATTTCATATTTGTGCTCACCCATTTGCACCAGTGTGCGCACCCCGCCTAATAATCCGTTTTCACCAATGTGTTTGCTTCCTAGACTTGTTTAGTTTCGCCATCTAGATAAGGAAAGGAAGTGATTTGTATGGCAAAGAAGATAGACGCCAGGCTCGTCCTGGAGCTACTCGGCAAGGGTATGTCGGGAAGGGAGATATCCCGAACCCGACACATCGCACCACAGAGGCGTACGGTATCTCCCGATAGGACGTTCTGGGAAAAGGCGACCATCTTGCACAAGGAGACATTCCGCACAAACGGCAGGTTCCCTTCCAGGTATTCCCGTCACTACTACGACCTCTACAGGCTGGCGCATTCCAGTGTCAAAGAGAGGGCGCTAAGTGATACGGGGCTCCTTAAGAGCGTAGTTGATTTCAAGATGACGTTTTGTCGGTCGAACGCCGCTCGATATGATCTATGCGCTCCTGGAACGTTGAGGCTTGTACCTCCGGAAATTGCCATGCCTCTGGTTGAGCAAGACTATGCATCCATGCAAAACATGATATTTGGCAGTGCTCCTGATTTCAGTGAACTGATGTCGGGCATTTCGGAGCTTGAATCAGAGATCAATGACCTTGCGTCTGCAGAGGATTAGTTTTATGCGTATATCCGATGCCGATGTTAATTCCTAAGCGCTGTTTCGCAATGTATTGAGCGGTATGGAGTTAATCCTTGAGCACGGGTACGTCAATTCCTGGGCACTCTCATGATCATCCTGCATGGTAAAGACGACCGTGCTTGAGGCCGTACACGTGGGACGCCTCGTGCGCATTGCGCCGAAGAGCTACGAGGACCCGCTCGTAAGACGCGGCGCCTGAGGGTGCGAAGGGGCCTGCGAAAGCGTGCAGCCCTCATTTTCTCGAAGAATCACCAGTTCAGACTAACGGTGCCAATTTGGCACCGTTAGTCTGAACAGTCAGTTTCAACTTGTCGGCGCCATCACGTGAGCATTGCCAACTTGTATACATTTTTGCTAACATTCTGACATGACTCATTTTGATGACATATACGAGATCGCGGCGGACAACTACGGCCTTGTCACCACGGCGCAGGCCGAGGAGGTCGGAGCTACGAGGTCGGAGCTCGCTCGCTGGGCGAGGCTCGGGAAGCTCGATCGGCGGGGGCGCGGGCTGTACCGCATCTTGCAATGGGTTCCGACAGAGTACGACCGCTACGCCGAGGCGGTAGCCCTTGTTGGCGAGGAGGCCTTCCTTGTTGGCGACGCCGTGCTCTCGATGCACGGGCTTGCGCTCGTGAACCCCGCCAAGATCACGGTCGCAACACCTAACCGCACAAGGAAGGCCCTGCCCGAATGGGTGAGCGTCGTCCCAGCAAAGGACGCAGAACAGACGATATATGAGGGTATACCGAGTCAAAGCGTTTATGATGCTCTGGTGGCTTGCAAAGGGCGCGTGATGCCCGAGCGCCTGCTCGACGCCGCGCGCGACGCGAAAGAGCGGGGGCTTGTCAGAGACGACGAGTACAGTCGGTTGAGAAAGGAGCTAGCATGAGCAGGCCAAACAGCCGGAGAAACCTGGACATTGCCATCGAGCGCATCGCCGACGAGGGCGATGCCGTGCGGCTGCGCCGGTCGATGGCAAACGCCATAGTCGCCCAGATGCTCCCAGAGGGCGCGGTCAAGGGCGGAAGCGCGCTCAAGCTCAGGTTCGGGTCTTCCGCAACCAGGTTCTCGAAAGACCTCGACGCCGCGCGGTTGGCGGATATCAAGCAGTACGCGAAGGCGCTGGCGAATTCGCTGGAGGTCGGGTGGAACGGCTTCACGGGGTGACGGAAGAAGGCTCGTCGCGGGCGCACGACCTCGTCGACCTCCAGGTGCAGATCGCCGAGGGTGAGGTCAACTTAGCGGAGACGAGGGTGATCTGCGAAAGGCTCTTCAACTATCGAAAACTTCAAAGCTGGCCGCCCGTTGTGACTAGGGGTGAAGATTGGGAGAGCCTCTATGCTGATGCGGCTTTGGGGCTTCAAGTGCTTCCGACCGTGGATGAGGCGATAGACTGGGCGAATAGGCTCATTGAGAGCATCGATGCGGCGAAGTAGCATACGTAGCTTTTTGTTGTTCACTGTTTACGGGAATATGCCCTGCTCGGAGCTACGGTACCAATTTGGTACCGTAGCCTTTTCGGACAAGCGGGCGTCATCACGAGCGAACCACTTGATGCTATCCGATTGCTATGACATTGGGCGTGAACTCAATCTGAACTCAATCTGAACTCAGCATTTCGCGTTTGTGCTGGTCAGTGTTTTACTCCGCTATGCGGAATTTACTCCTTAGATATTCCAGGGGAGTAAATCTCCGGGAAACGGAAGCCCTCCTTCTGAGCTGTGAACTCAGTTAACGCGAAAGCATAGTAAAATACCAGCTCATGGGGCTGGTATTGATGCTTGGAATTTATTCCGGTGTCGTGCGTCTTGTTAGCTGTTTTGGGTGAGTTCACAACGATACTGTAACATCTGAACACGCATAGGAACGTGCGACACGAGATAGACGAAGTTATACGCATAGCACGGAAATCAAATACCGCGACGATCGAATGGGAATAACCTGCTAGCAAAATGCACCCCGCTTGAACTGGTGTTTCCGCCCCCTGACCTGGGCAAACCTTACAATATATGATAGTCGCGCAGGTCAGGAGAGTGGTGTCATTGCCACCGGGTTGCCACCGTTTTTTGATAAAAATAATAATTTTGCACCGCGTAAGGCGGGCTGTATGTCAATAGGTTCTGCGCGCGGGTTTTGTGGAGTTCGGGCTGATATAAAAAGAGCGCCGAAGGGGATTTCCTCCGGCGCTCTCGTGTGTCTTGCGGTTTTGTTTAGTAGCCGATGACTTCGCTTTCGACTTCCTGGATGACCTCCGCGGGAATCCTATCGACCGGGAGAGTATAGACGGTGCCGAGCCGCGGGTTGAAGAAGCCGAGCTTTTCTACCTGTTGATACTCTGGGTGAATGGAGTGGAGTCCCAGCCTCCAGTAAATCAGCAGTTGAAGCGTGTGCTTGTTGGTCGGCGGCTTGACCGACACCTTGAAGTCCCAGATTGTATCAGCGGTCATGAAGTCTCCGTCGCCCGTTGCGATGGTTGGAGTGTATCCGCCTTCGAATGTCATGCCGTCAAGGACGACCGGACCGTATTGCTGGAAGAACTTGCGGGAGCGGGAGACCATCTCTTGTATGTTGTATATAGTCGCTTTGTTAGGAAGTATCTCCTCGACGGGCTTGTATCCCATGGGACCCGCGCGGAATAGGACATCATAGCCAGCCGCCTGGCAGGCAGCGGTGATAGATGCGTCATCGTATCCGGTGATGTTTGCGAGTATGTTCTCGCATTTGTCGGTTTCGTCAATGAGCCCCGCACCCGCGTGGGATATCTTAAAGGCTTCCTCGACGGGCGAGCCCTCAAGGAATCGTGTCAGGTAGTCGACAGCCAAGCCGACCAAGCCGGCATTGATGTTCTCCTCTGTGTGGTCGAGGAGTGGCTTCATGTCTGGGAGCTCTACGCAGTCGAATTCCTTGGGCTTGATATAGCCGCCTCGGGGCTGCTTGACTGCTGGGATTCCCATCGCTTTGATACCATTGATTCGCTGGGTTACTGATACTCCATAAGCTGGTGCTGCCATGTTGCTTCCTATCGTTGAACTAACTGGTTAATTATCTCATGACGGGCGGGGCGCGTGTAGTCTAAATATAAAAGAACGGAGCGGCTTGTCTGTCCGCTCCGTCGTCGTGTGATGGTGTTCATCTGCCTGGGCTATCCTTCAAGCCATTCTATTTGCTCGCGGGTGAGCTCGTGGACACGATGACGCCTGTCGGGCTTCGACGGGGTGTCGCGTCGCTCTCGCGCTGGCTGTGGTTGATGGTGCCAGACGCAGACGCATGGTTCTTCTACTCCCCACTCTGCTTCCTCGAGCAAGCGCCGGGAGTTCTTGGCTGCTCGGATGACATCGCGTATGCGGATATTGTTTCTGGTAGTGAGGTTCGTCGTGGGCGGCATCGGGGGGAGGTCGGCGAGAATCCCCTCCGTGATTTGGATGATTTTTCGCAGGTCCTTCTTATACAGCTGTGCGATTTCGGTGTCATAGCCCTCGAGGACGCCGATGCTTACCATCAGGTCGTAAAGGAAGTTGTTATTGTGTAGGTCAGCGACCACTTTGCTGTTGTCTGTCGCAGCACTGGTCACGCTGTAGCCTTTGCTCACCCTGAAATAGAGCATATCGAATTCCATTTGACTTTCCTTTCGTGTCGCGGGGGTGGTTATGCTACGAGCGCCTCGAGCGCCGAGAGCTCGAGGAGGATGCGGTGAACGACCTCTGGGGTCGTCGGGCAGACATCCAAGTCGAAGCGGCTGATGAATACCGCGCCGGCATCGTGTCCAGTGAAGTGGAGCAGCGTCGCGGCGTTCTCCGCCGTCGATTGAACCTCCTTTTTGGTGAGGTGCTTGTCATAGAAGACCACGAGCTCCACCTCGTTGCGGCAGCAGATATAGGCGCTGATATTGTTCTGTGGGATGAATTTAACAGCATAGCTCCGGCACTGGTCGTAAGTCATCTTTGTCATGGTCTTTCCTCCTAGATGAACGGTTTCGCCGGCTTGTCGAGAATGGGCATTATCGAGCCTATCCCGCGCGCTATGACGACGCTGCCGAGGTCAAAGGAGGTTGGCATTCCTATGACCGGCACGAACGCTGTCGGTGCGGCGTTGAGGAGGTCCTGGCGGTCATACTGCCAGTCCTCTTTGTGCTGTCCAACATAGAGCATATAGAGCATATCGAAGGTGTAGCCGCTCCCGTCGCTTGCTTGGAATAGCAGCGCGTGATAGACCTGGACTCCATACCTGTTCTGTGCTCGCTTGATGATGTCTTTGACGGGAGTGTCGTTCCATGTTGGTTCGTCGTCATCGACCCGGCAGAGCGTGCTCATGAATCCGTTGGCTTTGGACAGACAGAGGGAGTTCTCTCCGTCATTTTGGAAGCTCTCGGCGCAGCCCTCGGGCAGGACTTCGAGCAGTTCGAGCATGCGAAGGCGTTGGTATGCTTCCTCGCGCATTTCCTCGTGGCTTGCGATTGCGTCGTCTGTGATTTCCTCGTCGTCCAGGTTGTAGAACTCATACCATGCTGGGATGTCGTTTATCCAGTTGCGTGCCATCGCTCGTGTCATCTTCGTCATCGTCATTGAATTCCCTTTCGTATCGTGTCTGAAGCAGCCCGGGCGGCTACCTCCTCTCGTGCCGCCCGGTTGGTGATGTTGTTGTCGTCGTAGTATTAGAGAGAGACGGTGCCGAGCACCATTTCATTGAGGTTGATGGTGATTCCGTATGCCGCGCGGAACGAGCTGACGATGTGGAACAGCGTCTCTGCGTTCGGCGAGCACTTGCCGCTCTCCCAGATTTTGACCATCTGCTTCGTGCGTCCAGTCATCTTGGCGAATTCGTCGCGGCTGAGGTTGTAGTGCTTGCGAAGGATTGCGATGTTCGTCGCGGTGTTATCGAGGCTCTTGCACATTGTCATCACTCCTGTTCCTTGCTTACCTTGTGGCTATATTATATACCAATGTATTACATTAGGCAATAGGGGACGGGAATATATTTTGGAAATTCTTGCCGAATGTATTACTTCCGGTAGAATGGACTATGAAGGAGGCGATATGACGAATAGCAGAGAAGAGAAGGTCCTCGACGCCGGCTCGGCTGAGCTGGTCAGCGCCGAGGAGAACAGACGGCACGGTCCTGCCGACGCCCGGGCGCGTGTGATGAATGATGCTAAACGGGGATACAGGAAGCGGGCTTCCGCGGACGATAGCGTGATGGTGTCGTTTAGGATACCGCGGGAGCTGAAGGCTCGAGTGAAGGAGGAGGCGGACGCTAACGGTCGTAGTCAGAGTGAGCAGATGATAAACAGCATTGAGGACGGACTGTCGCTTGGGAACGCTGTCGAGGCTGTGCGGGAGTGTTTGAGTAAGTTCCCGCCGCCGTTCGCCGCCGTGGGCTGGGAGCCGTCATCGAATGAGTGTATGTCCTTTATCTTGGAGGCGGTTGATAATGCTATCCGCCGACGGGAGAGTCAGCTCGGGGAGGAGCAGGCATGAGCATTTGGTTGAGTGTGTCCTACGAGGATTGCGACCTGGAGAGCGACGAGCCCGGCGAGGACTTCGATGAGGAATACACCGTGGAGAGCGCTCGGGAGGCTGCTGTCGCTGTGAACTCGTCGTTGTATAACCTAACGCCGGACGGGCATTCCGTCATTCTCTCCGGCTTGGTTATGCGTGTTGATGACGGACCGCTGCTCGAGCTGGACGAGCTTGCCGGCGCGTGCGACCACGAGGAGTATCTATACGATACCATCGACTACTTCCCGCCGGAGGATATGGAGGACTTCGTCGCCGCCGCCCGCCGTCTGTCGCAGCCGTCGTGAGTCTCCTGTCGTCTTAAGCACGAAAAGACCCCGCCGCTCGTTGAGAGAGCAGCGGGGTCTTATTGGTTGGTTAGTCTTCGAGCGGGTTGAAGTCGCTGTCAAGGAATTCTGCGAATTCGAGGCGGTACGCTTCGATTCCATTCCAGCCGCATTTCGGGCATGAAGCGTAGTAGTAAATCATGTCATCATTTGTATCGTCCGAGTCGTAGTGGAGATAGACATCGCATTGTGGGCAGTGTCCTGGACGTTGACTCATTTTGCCCCCTCGTGTCGTGGTTGCTTGTGGTGTGTATTGTACTACGCCGCGTCCTCGGCTTTGCCCTCCGCTTTGACCTCCGGCAGTCCTGCGACGCTTGTGAGCACGGAGAGGATGCCGGCGAGCGCGGCGGTGCTTGCGACTACTATCCAGTCGACGTCCGTAAGGGCGGCGGATACTCCTATGGTTGCGACCGCTGTCTGTGCCATCGTCTTGACCGCCCGGACTCCAGCCGCCTTTGCCCATGCTTTGATGTTATCCATTGTTAACTCCTAACAATAAAGAAGCAGCCGATGGCTGCTGTGAGTTTGCTTCCGTTGTGCTTGGTTGTCTGCCTATATGACGCGCTGCCATCCCGATAGGAATGCCCCTGGCGACCATACATTGTTGTTGATTACGCTCATATATTTCTTGCCTTCGTAGAGAACGATGTCGCCGAGCATATACGCGTTCGTGCTGTCCGGCTGCTGCCATTCTGTTGGCTCGTCGTCGTCCACACCGAGCACGAGAGCAAGCAGGGACGGCGCGTCGGCGGGCGTCCAGTCCGTCTGTGAGGTGTGCTCTTGGAGGACTTTGTAGAGCTCGCCGTTATACCGGACGCGGTCGCCAATTTTATATTTGCTGCCGTCGCCGGTCCATTCCGGGAATGCTGTGGGCACGGTGATTGCTGTCTCGTCGTCAAGCAGTTCGGCGTGTTCCTCGATGAATTTGCGGAAGGTCCTTGCCATCGTGATTATCTCCTCGGGAGTCATGTCTTTGATGTTTGTCATGCTATTCACCCCCGAGCATTATCTTTGCCGCTTGGACGAGCACCTTGTCGTTGTCTATCGGGTCGGGCTCGGGTGCGACTTCGATGATGTGCGTGCTCTCCGTGTAGGTGCGCGGGTAGTCGATGGGGTCCCAGGCTTCCTGGTATTCGGCGCCGTTCTCGTTCTGGATGATGTAGTACCCGGCGTCCGAGTAGGTGCGGGTGAGCCCGTCGTGTGTTTCAACTTGGATAGCCATTATGCTGCCTCCTCGGGGGGTTGCGGTGGGACCATTGCGTCGTTTATGCGTTGCCACAACTCGTCTGTCATTTCGCTCTGGGGTTTTATGTATTCAGCGTGCAGAACCCAGTTTGTTGCGTTTTTGTATTCTTCGAGCAGATGGTCCGGGACGAATATCTGTAAGCTGTCTGGTGTATAAGAGCCGGAAATGTAGACACCACCTTCGAGAGCGCATGCGCCGGTGCTGTTCTCGTTGCCGATGACTATGGTGAGTGATAAGCAGTTCGCATTATTTGTAAAGTTGGCGGCGAAGCTCTCGCACTTCGGTATGTATATGCAGCAGTCCTTTGTCGTCGTGGTGCCGGCATTATAATAGTAAACGAGCGGGCAGGATGCGTAATGTCTTGCCCTTACTTGCTTTACGAGTTCGGGATAGCAAGCGGTTTTGAAGTTATCGACTACCATCATCTGTCCGCCTGTTTGATACATCAATTTTGGAAAGCATGCAATTTCGAGTCCGAATTTATACCCGCCGGTAAAGGTGAAATAGCCCCGTTCGGTGCCTGTAGTTGCTGTAGCCGTACCGTCGCCAACGCGTTCGAGGTTTTCGAGATACAAGTTCTTGAGACCGGGGCAGTTATAGAGCAGTGGTCCGCCGCTAATTTTGGCAGACTCCAAGACGGTTATTGCCGGAAGTGATAGGTATTTTAGATTCAGGCAATCGCTCACTAATGTGTCGTTGTACCCGGTTTCGTTAAGGCTCGGCAGCGTTAGAGACTCTATCGGAGCGTGTGATAATAGAGCAGTATTACCGATACGTTTCAACTTCGGAAGATTGACATGCTTGACTGATTTAAATGTAGTTAGGGCGTCTGTATCGACTGTCTCCACGTTTGGTAGGTTGATGCTTGTTATATTTCCACCAGATAAAGCAGGTGAAAGTGATGTCAATGCTCCGCAGTTTGTTTCATTCAGCTCGGTGAGTGTCCCTCGTGCATATTCTGCCAGGTAGTTCTCGCCCCCGCCGGTCTCTATGCCGGCGATTTCTGCCGCCATCTCGCCGGGCGACATCTGTGCCGTGCCGCCGGTCTTCTCTCGTATAGCGTCGGCGATGTCCTGATAATGTTGGCTGTCGGTGATTCCTATCGTCATTTAGAACACCCCCGCGTCGAGGTTGTTGAGCCGGGAATAGACAGCGTTGGCGATGGTGTTCGTGTCTTCCTGGGTAAGCACATAGGCAGGTCCCTGCGGACCGGTTTCTCCCCGTGGTCCCGGCTCTCCCTGGATACCTTGGATGCCTTGCTCGCCGCGCGGTCCCTGCTCGCCTTGGATACCCTGCGGTCCCTGGGGTCCCGGCTCTCCCTGCGGTCCCCGCTCGCCGCGCTCTCCTTGTGGTCCTTGTGGTCCGGGCGCGCCGTCAATTCCGTCTCGTCCGTCCTTGCCGGGGAGACCAGATGCGCCGAGTTCGAGCAGCGGGTCCTTGCTAACTGTTAGTTCTATCTGCATATCTGCCGCCCCCTATATCTCTTGGTAGTTGAGTATTTCGTCGATGGATATGCTGCCGATGCTCGTGGCTATGACTTCCGTGCCCTTCGAGGCGCGGAGCTGAACCTTCGCTTGCGTGCCGGGTATCAGCGCGCGCGTGTCCTCCTGTGGGAGCGTACAGGTGATGAGACATCCGTTCTCTGTCGCCTGTGCTGTGAGTTGGTCGCCAGCATATACGAGCTTGATGTGCTTGTTCTGGACCGTGAGCTCGAGCTTGTAGGAGGTTATATCCTCATCAATAGATACATAGAGCGTCGGCGTGGTTGTCGGTCTTATGCTGTTCATGTCGTGCTCCTAACGGGTCTTTTTCTCGATGGCATCGAGGCGCTTCAATATCTCGTCGAGCGTGTTGACCATGCGAGCGGTGTCGAGGTTCGTCCAGGACTGATAGTCCTGTGCCCACATTTTTTGCCGGGTGCCGTCCTTCTTTTCGATTTGGTATTTCCAGACTGCGTCGGCGGTCTTCTCGGGTGTGCGGTTCGCCCTACTCCATGCGCCGTCCTGGTGCGCCCAATAGAGGTGCGCCCAGGCGGGCTCGTTGTTGATGATTTTGTTCCAGACCGC
The DNA here is from genome assembly GCF_011038935.1 of Adlercreutzia sp. ZJ138. NCBI lineage: Bacteria > Bacillati > Actinomycetota > Coriobacteriia > Eggerthellales > Eggerthellaceae > Adlercreutzia > Adlercreutzia sp. ZJ138. The sequence continues at coordinate 128,898 of NZ_JAAKEA010000003.1, forward strand.
GTCGGATATGCGGTTGATGTCTTCCGGTGTCACGATGTCCTCCTTGGTCGTGATGGTCCTCCATAGGTTGAGCCATTTCTGTTCATTTGCGGGTCCGGCATACGGTGCCGGGCATAGCTTCCGGGATGCGTCGTAGTGCCTAACGACGCGGTGAGCCGGCACGCCGTAGTCCTCCATGAGTGCTACGACGAGAGCATGGAGGCTGTTGACCTGCGCCTGTGTGAAGTCCTCGCCGGCGCTTACGACTTCGATGCCGACCGAGTAAGCGTTCGATATGCCGTAGCGCCCGCCGCCGTCTCCGCAGTGCCAGCTATAAAAGTTCCTGGGGTCAGCGTTGAACTGCCATATGCTGCCGTCCTTGTCGATGAACCAGTCCGCCGACGCATTCCTGTTCGTCGAAGAGAAGTAATTGACATTGTTCTCTGCGGGTGCTGTCGTCCCGGTGTAATGGACGACTATATGGTTTATCTGCCTGCCGGGCTTGCTGCTGAGGTTGTATTTGGTCTGGGCTCGTGAGCGGTTAATGGGTGGATAGTTCGCCATTTCTGTGCTCCTATATAATTATTCAGGCAATGCGAAGCAACGCCCCCAGGGCTCGCTGCCTGCCGGGGGCGTCGTCGTCTGTCTGGTGTGATGTTGTTGCTATTCGTGCGAGTGGTAGAGCCAGTCGATTCGCTGCTCGCAGGACATGATGCGCTCGTCGAGTTTGGCTATTGCGATACTGTGCTGGTCGTGGTTGTCATTCTTTTTCTCCTGCTTCTCGAGCTTCTTGTCTATCTCGTCGAGGCGATGCAGGATGAGTTCGTTGTTCTGGGTCATTGCGATTTGGTTGGTTTCTGCCTGGTTCTTCGCTTGCAGGTACATCGGTATGGCGCCTATCAGCGCGCCGAAGAGCGCGGATATGCCGCCGATGATTGCAACGATTACGTTCGCGTCCATATGCGCTCCTCGTGGTCGTTTGCTGTTGGTTATTCCGAGCTGATGTAAGTGAAGCCGCCCGTGATGACGCCGTTCGCGGCTATCGAGGTTTCGCGGGATACTATTTTCAGGTTGCCGTTCGTATCTACATTGGGAAAGCATGTTCCTGTGGTGTTGTCGATTTTCAGGATTCCGGTCTCGCCAGCCCTGATTGCTCTCGGGAGATTCGTGGCGACTGTGTTCAGTGCGGAGTAGGTTGCGAGCGCCTGTTTGAGTTTGAGCCATATAAAGACCTGAACGATATGTCCGCTCTTGACCCATCTTACCGTTCCAGATGAGAAGTATGCTGTCGATATGGTGCCATCGCCCTGCGTGATAGTGTCGAGCACCTGCCCGCGCGTGATATACAGGTCGTTGTCATATAGGTCTATACCTCCGTCCGTAACGGAGAGCGTGTTCCTTCTGTCGGTGTTGCTTGTACCGCTTCCGACGGTGAAATATGCGCCGCCTATCGGCGTTGCGTTGTATTGCCCTACGACCATTCCCGTGCTTGCGTTTATGCCCGTGCCGTGAGCCCAGGCGCCTGAGCCGGTCGCCTTACTGTCGATGCCTGATGCATGTGAGAACGCGCCCGCTGCCGAGCAGTCCGCGCCGAATGCTTGTGCGTATGGTCCTTCCGCCTTGCAGCCCGCGCCGCCGACGAACGAGCCGCTGCCAGGACTTCCGTCTCCGTAGTCGACCTGCTCGCCGAAATGGAAGAACGGAATCCATTCGCCGCTCCTGGTGCCGTTGGCTGTCATTGCGTTGCCGATGTGAGCTAGGAGTCCGTAAGCGCTGAACATGTCAATGCTGTCTTTATCAAGTATGACGCGCGGACCTGTCTTACGTCCGATTGTTGTGATATCGCCGAACAATGCGACGATGTTGCCGTCCTCGTTGCCAACGCCGTCATATACTGCGAACCCGCTCGGCGTCATAGCCGTACGAAGGATAGTACCGTCGCGAAGCATAATGCCGACCGAGTTCGCCAGCAAGTTGGGTCCCTGGTCGGGCTCGCTCGGTGTGGTGGCAACATGCACGCCGTTATCATCAGTGAAGAAGTGCTGGTTGGTGGCTTCGCTTGCCGCCTGTGCTTCCCCTGCTATCCGCTCCGCCTGCTCTGCCGCCTGTGCTGCTGCGTCGATGTCCGCCTGCGTCCTGTCCCCGCCGCCGATGACATCGGTGACCAGCGGAGTGGTGATGACCTTGTTGCCGCTCGTGGTGATTGTGACGGTGTCTCCCTCGAGGACCTTGACGCTCGTCGGCACTTCGACGATGTTCCCGCCGTTGCCGTCGGTAATGACGGTGCCGCCGATTTCGACCCTTACCAAGCCGTCGGCGCTGTCGCTTACGGCGGTTCCGACGATGGTGTCAAGCGTCTTTGCCGACGACCTGTCCTCGAGCCTGTTGCCGCCGACGAGCGGGAGCACATCGGAGATGGTGTTCTTTCTATTCGCCATAGTCGCCTCCGCTCGTCTCTTTCAGCACCAGCTCCATGTCAAGGTAAGGTCCGTCGATAGTGATGGACTTCACCAGACACTTTCTTATGCCGGCGTATTCGTCAAGCTCGTCGTCGAGGTCGAGCTCGATGACGTCGCCCTCCCATAGTCCTGGGATGTACTTCGTGCTTATCGTCCATTCGTTGCGCTCGTTCGCCTGCTCCGCCAGCCGCTGTCGAGCTATTGCCGCCAGCCGTTCGGTAGTCCTCGGCGAGAGCTCGCTGACCGTCTCATACTTTGCGACGATGAAGCCGCGTGCTGCCGCCGCCAAGTTGTTCGCGACGGCGAACATGTGGTGCTCGCTCGTCTTGCCGTCATCGCTCGTCGTGTAGTCGTGGGCGACGATGTACTTCGATGGTATCTCCGCCCAGTGTGATTGTCTGCTGATACCGTTCTTTATGACACCGCGCTCGTCGTTCTGTGCGAGCCGAAGCCTTGGCGTCTTGCTGTCGGGTGATACATATTTATCAAGCCGGACGCGCCCGTGCCCGTCGACTTCGAGTCGGTTGTCGGATATGGAACAGAGCTCGTATAGCCGAGCAAGCCTGGACGCTCCAGGCGGCAGCACCTGCGTGCTGCTGAATCGGTAGTCGTTAGCCTCTGTGAGCACGCTGTCCTGTTCGCTCTTGCCGCCTTCCTGCAGTGTCGTCCTTACCGCGTCGAGCAGGCGAGCCCCGCTGCCTATGACGAGGTTGTCCGGGCAGAAGTCGAGGGAGAGAGCGTGGAGTTGTGATATGAGGTCGAGGGTTTGGATATATGCTCCGTTGATTCGCTGCCCGCTGTCGTTATCGACGGCGAATGTACCGAGCTCGTCTTCGTTACCGTTCTCGTCCTCGACCGTGATGCGGATATAGCTCCCTTTGATGTAGTTGCCGTCGACCGTCGTGAGCGTCGCTGATACTCTCGTGTCCGTGTAGTAGTCGGCGTCGATGGAGAGAGATGACCAGTCGACCCCGGTCATCTCCTCGTAAATGTCATCGAGGTTCGTGGGCGGTATCATATAGGCGTGGAGCGTGTAGGTGATGGTCGTGTCTTTGTAGTCCATCGGCGCTCCCTTCTATATGGTCTCTTCTATCATTGAGATGTTTATCTCGTCGTATTGGCTATGCCTGCTGATGGACACGCCGGTGACCGCCACGTTGTGAATGCCGCCGTATATGTCCCTGAATACCGCGTGCTTGCCGGTCAGTTCCTCGAAGTCCTCGACGGTCTCCGGGTCCTCGTCGTCTTTGAGGAGGATGCCGTATGCCGTCAGGTCGTTCGTGTTGGTCTTGCCGAACGAGACCGAGCTGAGCCTCCTACTGTCGAGATTGTCCGCCTGATAGTTCGCCGAACTCGTATATGAATAGGTCGGGCGCTCGTCGATGAACTTGCGGAGGTATATCGTGCCGTCGTCGGTCGTCCATGCGTAGGAGATATGCCGGAAGCGCGCCGTGGAGACATCCGTTCCCCATTGCGTGCCGTCAGCACTCCTCGCCTCCGTGTGGGTCTCGAAGTCGTCGCCGTTGGTCGGGTATAGGACTTCGAAGACGGTGTATGTCTTGCCGTTCTCCGTCCTCGTGTCGATGACCGAGCATTCGACCGTCGCATTGTTATGGAGCACCCACAGCCGTTCCTCGCCAAGGTGGGGAACATATGCGAACAGGTGAGCGCCCTGTGCTTTGAGTGTGGGCTCGACTGATACCGTGCCAGCGTCATATGTTGCTGTGATGGTGTCGTGGTATGTGCCGTCGCATGCCCGTTGCTGGTCGTATCCCGTGCGGTAGGTGATTTCGAGCTGTGCTCCGTCTGCTATGAATGACAGGCACTTGTCCCTGTCGATGACGCCTGATAGCGTCGTACCCTGTCCCGACAGCTCGACGGGCTCCCGAAGGACTTCCGTCCCGTCGCATTTGATGCTGTCGATGGTGAGGTAGGTCATGCCGTAGGGGTAGTCGGTCGTGTATTCGACGAGAATGCCGCCGGGCGTCCAGCCCGCCCGCGTGATATCCACGACGGGCTTGCGGTATATGTTTATGCTCTGCGTCAGGCTCTTCGAGTGTAGGAGGGACAGCTCTTCCGCTCCGACGCTCCGGAGCTCGATTTCTATTTGCTGGTTCTTAGCCGCCGACCATTGATACTCGTCGAGGATATCCTCCGCGTATGCCAGCACGCGCTGCCCCGTTGCCTCTATCGCCGGTATCGTCCATGAGCTCCAGGACGACCACGACCTCCAGGCAGAGGTCAGGGGGTTCATCGTGCGGGTGCGATACCTGATTTCGTAGTGGTTAGCGCCGTTGTCAGAGCACCAAGCCGCCGAGCAGCCCCATTTCAGGTATGCGTCGTCCGTCGTATAGCCGTAGGACTTCTGGGTGCCGCCCCTGCCATCGGCTATGCCGAGGGAGTGGGGGACGGGCATATGGGAGTCCTCTGCCGTCGTTGGGAGCAGGACGAAGCGCTGTGCTTGCGAGTTGTTCGCCTCGAATATCTGCAGGTTGGTTCCGATGGTCGTGCCCGCGGCGAGGACGTCCATCATGTAGGTGTTGCCGTTGCCGGAGACCATCGAGCCGAAGGATACTATCTTCCCATCCGCGCTGCCGATAGTCTGCTTACCATACTCGAGCACCCGCCAGTCTTGTGCTCGTGTGCTGTTAGCGTCCCATATTTGGACATTGGTGCCGTTCTGCGCCCGGGCGCTGTCGACATCGAGGTATCTGCCAGAGCTGATGTCTCTTATCGTGTAGATGTCCCCCGACTTCTTGCTGATGTGAAACTTCTGGGCGTTCGTACCGTTAGCAGTCCATATGCGGACATTGGTGCCGTTGTATTGCCCCGCCGCTTCTACATCAACCGCCATATCTGTTTTGAGGGAGGAGCGTATCTCGTAGAGCCCGCCGTCGTCGATTTGACCAATTGGGATAAAGTACCATTGGGAGTTAGTTCCCGTGCTCGAGGACATCCTTATGACCGAGCCGTTCGCCGTGCCTGCCGCGTATAGGTAGTATGCGCCGGTCTTCAAGGTGAAGCAGTTGTAGGTCACGCCGCCGTGGGTTGACGTCGTGCTCGTCGCGCCGACCTCCCACTTGATGTTGGTCTCGACGCCCGTCGCTCTTACATTGAGCTTGACCTCCGCCGTCGAGCTTGACGATACGGGACCGAAGCGGTTGCCGTATAGACGGGAGGTGATGATGAGCCTCCCGCCCGAGTTGCGGACCTGGAATGCCTGGGCGTTGTTGCGAAGCATGTCATATAGTTGAACCTTCGCGTTCGCTTTCAGCAGCTGCGAGCCGCTGATGTCTATGCAGCGGGGAGAGCCGGCGATGTTTGAGGCGGCATTGAGAATGTAGTATTCGCCGTCAGGTATCAAGTTAGCCACGGTTCATCCCTGCCTTTCTGCTTACCTCGACAGCAAAGTCAATTGCCGCCTGTCTCATCGCTTCGTTGTCGTTTGCTATTAGGTCGCCGTCGATGATTATTTGGAGCGTCCTGCTGTTGTCGGTGTTGCCCGCGGTCATCTGCTGGGCGACCGCCTGGGCGAACGGGCTTACATACTTCGCGTTAGTCAGCGGTATGATTGCCTCCGCTCCTGCCTCGCCGACCCAGCCGGCTCGAGTGAGCGTTGGGTGGGCGATGATGCCGCCATCAGCGTGCTTTGGAATGACTATGCCGCCAGCGGCGTTTTGAGGGACCATTATCGGTCCGAGGAATGGAGCACCAAGTCTTTGTGAGTAGAGGTCATATAGCTTCTGTATCTTTGTTTTTACATCGTCGGCGTTCGTCGTTATTTCGAGGTATTTTTGCTGGAACTGCTGTTTATCGACCTCTTGAAGCTTCTGTATCATTAGCCCGACATCGCCGTTGCATTCCTCATACATCTGCTGAAAGTTCTTTTTCGACATATCTTTCAGCACTTGCGTATTCACGCCAGCATTGATGAGCTTCTGAGCGAAGTCCTGTATAGATAGACCGCTGTTCTCGAATGCCGTTCTCGTGTCGCCCTCGAAGGCATTGAACTTCTCTGTGAGCAGCTGGGTTGCCCCTTGAAGTTGTTGCTGCTGGAGCGTGAGCTCGGCTACTTTGTCGGTGCCGTCTTTGACGGTAGTATTAGCGTTTCGAAGCCCCGCCTCCGCGTCCTTAACCGCTTGGTCGCATTTTGCGAGCTCCATCTGCGCGGTCATCAGCACGCCATAGTATCCTTCGCCGTAGAGCGCGGCGTCTTCCATGACTTGGTTCAGATACTCCTGCGCCCGCTGCTGTGCCGATTGAGCGTTGACGAGGTTCTCCTCCGCTGTTATGCGTTCCTTGATAGCGTCTTTGATTCTCTCCTGGTATATCTCTATTTCCGCTTGGGCAAGGAATGCGTTGGTGTTCGCTATGACCTCGTCAGTGTTCTTTGAGAGCGCTCCCTTCTGCTTGTCGATTATTTCCAAGGAGTCGCCCGTGATATCGTTGTATCCGCTTACTGCCAGCGTAAGCTGTGCCTGCTGCTCGGCGGTTAGCGGTATCGCCGAGTTCCCGAGCTCCCTGATGGTGTCGAGGTATGTGCCGAGCATTTCCTTGTCGACCGTGAAGTCCTTGAACGAGTTCATGAAGGTTTCGTTGGACTTTGCCTGGTTCTCCCGGAGCTCGTCTATCTTGCCTATGGTGTCGTTGATGTTTCCCTGATAGGTTTTTAGCCCGTCGCCGGCGGTGCCGAGAGCGTCCTGCGAGTTGTCGAGCTCGCCCCGGACCTGTGCCTCCATATCCCGGAAGGACATGGCGGCTTTCTCCGTCTTCTCGAGCTTGTCCTTGTAGTCCATCCACTTGCTGATAGCAAACGCTGCGACCGCTGTCGCAGCTGCGACTCCTATGCCGATTAGCCCGCCCTTCAGTCCGCCGAACGCGCTCGACATCGTTGTCGTGCCGTCCTTGACCTCGCCGAGTTTCTTCGCGAAGTCGCCGAACGCCGCCGTCGCGCTGCCTATGCCCTTAACCGCCGCGCCGCCCACCGTGCCGACTTTTCCGAGTATAGTCAGCAGCGGTCCGAGTGATGCGACCATGGCGATGTTCTTCAGGACGGTCTGCTGCTCCTCTTTCGACATATTGGAGAAGGCTTCCGCGCCGTTCTCGACGATTTCAACGAGCGGTCCCGCCGCGTCCACCGCGTCGAGGAGAGCGTCCGCCAGAGGTTCGCCAACCTGCTCTGCGACGGCGGTCACCTTGTTCTTCAATATCTCAAATTTCGAGGCGAGAGACTGGTTCCTGTTATCGACCTCCCTTTGAAGCGCCGAGTTCTCGTTCCAGCCGTCGTTAGCAGTCTTTAACGCGGTCGATACCAGGTCGGTGTTGCCCGCCAGTCTCTTTAAGATATCGCTCTGCCGGATGCCCTCGACGCCCATCGACTCCAGGGCGAGCGTCATGTTCTCAGCGCTGTCCACGCCCGACAGCAGCTCCTGGAATGCCTGCGTGGAGTTGCTTCGCCACGAAGCGGCGAACTCCTCGGATGACTTGCCGGCTATCTTGGCGAACCTCTCCAGGTTCTCGCCGCCGGTCGCCACCGCAGCGTCAATGGTTGATATCGTCGTGGAGAACGCCGTGCCGCCTGCCTCCGCTTCGATGCCGAGGGAGGACATAGCGCCAGCCCAGCCGAGGATATCGGCTTGGCTCATCTTGGTTTGAGTGCCCGCCGCCGCTATGCGCTGCGACATCGAGGAGACCTTGGACTCGGTCGTCGCCATATTATTGCCGATATTGACGATAGCCGAGCCGTAGCGTTCGATATCCCCGTGCGCCATTCTGGTGATGTTCGCGAACTGTGCCATCTCCGTGGACGCCATCTCTGCGTCCATATCGGTTGCTATGTCAAGCCCGGAAGCAACCTGCCCGAACAGCTCGAGCTCGTCGATGGTGAAGCCAAGCTGCGCGCCCAGGGCGTCGATTTCCAACATCTGTGCGGCTGATACCGCGTTGGTCTTTGAAAAGTCGATAGCCGCTTGCTTCAGCTGCGAGTATTGCTCCTCGGTTCCATCGACCGTCTTCTTCACGCTCGTGAGCCCGCTGTCGATATCGGTCGCCGCTTTAACCGTCGCCGCGCCTGCCGCCACGATGGGCATGGTCACAGCAGCGGTGAGAGCGCCACCGATGTTGGATACGCCGCCGCTTATGCCTTGAATCTTCTCTCCAGCCGCCCGCGCCTTGTCGCCCGCCGCGTCGAGCTTCTCTCCCAGCGCATTGGCTCCGCTCGCTGCGAGATGTTCCTGCCTCGTGGTCTCGGCGAGCTCGGCTTTCAGTTTGGAGAGCCCCGTCTCCGTCCGGGATATATCCGATATCAGCTGCGTCCACTGCTCGCTCGTGATGTCCTCTTTGGATACCTGCGACATCGTTTCTTTTAGGATTTCGAGCTTCTCTGTCGATGCCGCTATTTGCCGGGTCAGCAACTCCTGCTTCTTCTTCAGCAGGTCCGCGTTGGTCGGGTCGTTTTTGAGTGCTCCGTTGATTTGCCGGAGTTCCTTGTAGGTTCCTTCCGCCGCCTTGCCAGCCTGCCGGAGAGCAGAGGTCAGTTTCGTGGTGTCCGCGCCGATTTGTATGGTGAGCCCTTTGTATACGGTTGCTGCCATGCGAGCTCCTTATGTGAATAATCCGCGGGGCTCCACTCGTCATGTAGTGAGTAGAGTCCCGCGGATGCTGTTTATTGGTTAGGTTGTTAGAAGAAGAGACGGTCTATCGCCGCCTGGTCCGCCTCGACGATGGTGTCCTTATGCTCGCCGCCCGGATACTCCGCTGCGACGAGGTCCGTGTATGCGATGAAGTCCCTCATGGTCATGTGCTTGATGTCGTCGAAAGAGAACCCGAGCCGTAGGAGGGAAAGGATGTTCTTCCACTCGACCCATTCTGTTGAGTCGTGCTCGCCCGCCTTGCCCGCGCTTGTCTGTTTGTCGGCGTCTGGGCGCGGGCGCTCGTAGACCATCAGCTCCTGTTCGACCGCCGTCCATATCTGGTCGAGGGCTATCACTGCCTCTCCGATATCGTCAGGAATTTCTCCATCCTTGAAGCCGAAGTCGGCATACCATTGGTCGAAGCCGGGGGTGTTGTGGTCGTCGAATGACTTGCACATAGCCCAGCAGATGCCGAGCAGCGACGGGATATCAATCTCCTCTGCCGTCGCATACCGAAGCTGGACGAGCCTTGCGATATTGGGAAGGCTCTCCCCGAACTCCCGCTTGAATGCGAGGAGAGCATAGGGAGAGCCAGCCATACAGAGGTCCCGCCCATAGACGATGCCCCTATACATCTTTATCGCCTACTCGGTAGGGGTTGTGGGGGTCTCCGCTGCCGGGAGGACGACCGTCTTGTAGAAGTCGGCATACTCCTGGTCGCCCTCATAGCACCAGCTGGAAACGACCTTCTTGTCGATGTCAGGGAAATACTTTGGAACGACGGTCAGGTTCAGCGTGTCGGTGTCAGGCTCGACATTATCTTGGACGCCGTTAGCCGTCTTGGACGGGCGGTCGAGCATGCAGTCATAGCACCAGGTGCGGCGGTTCTTCTCATCACCCTGAATGCGGTATGCCATGGCGAAGTGTCGGGGCTTGCCGTCGGCGACCTCGACATACTTGCCTTTGCTGTCCTTATACCAGCCTTGCGCCTCGCACAGGAAGTCGTCCGGGAAGACGTCAGCGTTCACGCTGCCGGTGTAGCCGTTGTTGGTGTTGATTTCGGCAATCTTGCTGTCATCGCCGTAGACCGCCTGGGAGGAGCCCTCCGGGTCGAGCGTCAAGGACAGCCCATTGGGAAGGCTGATGGGCGTCTCGTAGCCATCCTCGGTGGCGAATGCGACGTGAAGCTCTGCGAAGCCGTACTTATAGAGGTTAGCCATTGTTATCTCCTTAAAAAGAAAAGACCCCGGGAAGGGGTCTGCTGGTTAGTTATATATTCACCGCGCCTTGCGGGCTCGGGGTGGTTGGTTTAGCGCGGGAGCGTCATCGTATAGACGCAGTACATGCAGTCATCGAAAAGGATGTCCCCGCTTCGAGAATAGGACAGGCGGCGAGCGTCGAGCACATCCTCCAAGTCGTTCATCTTGCCCCAGAACGCGAATGCGTCTTTCTGCTTGCCGTATAGCGAGAGCTCCCAGATATCCCTCTTCGCCGCTATACCGTCATCACCGGCGACATCATCAGCGTCTTGCCGGTGGTATTCGAGGTATGGCTCGTCGGGAACGATTTCATCTTCTTGCCAGGACCCGATGCAGGTCGGCATGTTCAGCTCTTCGAGGATATCGTCGAGTGTCGTGTTAGCCATCTCCGAGCCTCCTCTTCAATTCTTCCATAGCCGTTTCAGCAGCGGGAGCAATGTGGGGGAAGGCTCGTGCCCGCCCGTGACCATTGGCATTGACGTGCCCTTCTTCGAGCAGGTGGGTGAGACTTGCTTTCTTCTTATTGCCGATGGTTATCGTCAGGTCGCCGAGCGCGCTCTTGTCCGCATGCATTGAGAAGCCGCGCTGGTATTCTCCCCAGTCGTGGTATTGTCCCGCGCCCTCCGGCGTGTCGCTCCGTAGTTGCTTTTTTGCTTGTAGTCCCACCTTGCGAACCTCTTCGTTCACCGCTTCCTGTTCCTGCCTTTTGAAGTCGGTGAGTATCGCGTCGAATTCGCGGAGGAAGCCGTCATAGCTTACTTTGTTAGCCACGCCATTCACCTCTCAATATCGCGGTCTCGTTCTTCTCATCCTTGTTCTCGACGCTCGTTATGTCGTAGGTCTTGCCGTCATAGTCTACGAACAGCTCCTGCGTCTGGTAGTCGTCGAGAGCGTCCAGCCAGTCCATGACGAACACGTAGCCCGTAAGGGAATTCGTTCCGCCTTCTCCGTCTGCTTCTGCTCCTGAACTCTTGCGAGCTTGTAATATGCCTTCGTATAGCGTCACGGTCTCTTCCGTGCGCCTGCCGGTATGGTCGCGCCGGACTGTCTTGGCATATACGCGCGCGTGCTCTGCCGGGGTGCCGATAATGCGCCGGACCCTTACGGGCATATCCCACTTGCCGCGCCATCGCCTGCCGAAGACTTGCTCCGGGCGCTGGTGGTCAGGGTGTCCGATGACATCGCATTCGATGCCCCGGACGAGGACCCGCCTGCCTGTGAGGTCGTTCTCGTAGGTCATGGGGAAGTGTAGGGTGTAGTCTGCTATCGCCCCCTGGTGCTCGTCGAGGTTGCTCTGCTGCGAGCTGGTCTCGCCGACCTGGACGACGACATCGAGGACCGGCTCCGTGCCGTCCACGAATACTGTCTCTCCGTGTATCATCGACATCACCTACCACATCGGGAGGAGTCTCATGCCCCGCTTTGATATGCCGAGCAGTCTCTTGTCCTCGTCCGTGAGCCGCCATGAATATGAGCCTTTGGCACCGTAGTTGGTGGTCTCCGAATAGGTTCCGGTCGTCATAGTCTCTGATACGATGCGAGCTGATGTAGCGTGTTCCATCCGGCGCTGTGTCAGGTCGCAGCAGACTATCCGCAGGGCGTCCGCCTTCTCGTCGGCGTCGATACCGTATTGCTCGACTATCGTGTCGAGGTATATCGACGACCGCAGGAGAAGCTCTTCCGCCTGTGAGACCTCGTCTGGGTCCATCTCGCGCCACCCAGCCTCTAAATCCGTTATTTCCGCGTACATCATCGTCTCTACTCCTAAAGGGGGCTTAAAACGCGACGTGGGACCTCGTAGGGGCATTCGAGCCGCAGGAGGTCCCATCTATTCGCGCTGCTTTCGTTATTCCTATGCGCCAGCCGTCGTGTCAGTGCCGTCGGTGAGCACGACGAATGCGTCCTCGTCAGCAATGGCGAAGCCGAGCTCGGCGGTCACCTTTACGGCGAACATGCCCTGCTCGAACAGGTTCACGCCATTGACGGTCGCGGACTTGTCGATTTCGACATTGATGCCGTCGACGGTTCCATACATAGCCTTCGTCCAGTCGCCGAATACGCCGCAGATGTTAGCGTGAGTTTCATCGCCCGCGCCATAGACGCCACGAGCCACGACTGCCTTGTTGCCGAGAATCATCGGGATAGCTCCCTCGACGGTGTTGTTGATGAACAGCGGACGCTTGTTCCCATCGACAGCAGAGAGCAGGATGCCCTTCGCCTGGGGAGCGAGAGCGTAGCCGTCGCCCATGTAGCCTGCGACAGCAACAGCGGTGTCAGCGTCGACGAGCGACTGGTAAGTCTTGTCAGCGATGTTCACGCGGGTGCAGCTGGAGAGGTTGTCGAAGTTGTTGTTGGGCTTCTCGACCGTGCCGATGACCGTCTCGTCGAATTTCTTGGAAAGGGAGTAAGGAAGCCTACGAGCGAGCTCGCCATAGAGACCAGGAAGGTCGCGGCGGAACTCGTTGGAGAATACCTCGATGACAGATATCTTCGAAGCCTGGATGTGCTTCAAGGTTCCGGTGTGCTCGGAGGTAGGAGCCTTCTCCGTCTCGCCAATCCACTTTGCTTCCGGCTCGCCGGTGATTACCGGAATTGCCGTGCCGTTAGACGGCAGGGAGATTTGACGAGCCAGCTGCATGAATGCCGAAGCCTCGACGGTCTTCGCGATGATATCGCTGGACAGCTCCTCGGGGAGCTGCCCGAAGGAATCAGTGTTCAGTTCTACTTTGGTAGCCATTTTGATAGCCTTTCGTTAGTGAGTTTTGTGGTTACAGTTGCCCGTTAAAGAAGTCTTCGAAGAGCTGCCCCTTCGTCTTCTTCGTCCTGGTTTCCGCGGGCGGTTGCCCTTCGTTGAGTGAGGGCTCGGCGAACCTCTCGGCGAGCTTCGCGGCTTGCTCCGTCAGCCCGTCCTCGTCGTCCGCCGTAAGGAAGCAGCGATAGTCGCTTGGCACCTTGTGCTCGTCCGCTATGCGAGCGACGAGCTCTGCTCTTTCATCAGCCGCTTTGCGTGCCGCTATCTGGGATTCCAGCTCGGCTATACGCTCCGTTGCTTTCTGCAAGTCCGTCTTGTTCGCGTCCTCTATCTCGTCGAGCTTCTCCGCCTTCGCGCGGAGCTCGTCGTAGTCAGCGAACTTCTTCTTCTCGCGGGCGAGCCGTTCCTTGATTGCCGCGTCCAGCAGTCGTTGGTGCTCCTCCTGCGTGTAGGTCTTGCCCTGCTCCGCCTGGGGCGTTGTCTCCGCTCCAGTCGGTTCAGTCGTTGCCTGTGTCGTCTCTTCCATCTCTGCCTGCCTTTCCGCCCATCCGGGCGTAAGAAAGGGGCGCCAGCTCCGCCGCCGAATGCGCCCCGTATTCCCCGGCGATTGACCGCTCGCCGTCCTGCGTAGATATGAAAAGAGCGCCCGGAGGCGCTCGAGTCATCTATATGCTGTTGAGTCTTGTGTCGTTAGCCGACGAAGCCAGCCGGCAGCCTGTCGCCGCCCCGCTCCTTGTTCTCTTTGATTTCCGCCATGATGTCCGTTATCTGGGAATCGTTATAGCCGAGCATATGCCAGTAAGTTGGCGTGCCGGCGAACCCCTCGACGGTGGAAGCCAGCTTTTGGGCAGCATCAGCAGACGCTGCGAGAGATGGCAATGTTGGGTTCTTCCACTGAACAGAGAACGTCCTCTCGGTATCGCCGAGCAGCTCGACGGGAACCTCCTGCTGAATGCTCATGCATAGCAAGGCAAGCTTCTTTATGGTCGCCCCAGCCAAGCGGTTCAGCCTGTCGATTTTTTCAACAAGGTCATGCCGTGAAGCGTCCATCGCCTCCGCGCTCGCCGGGTTCGCCTCGGTGTAGAGCAGCGAATGAATTGGAATGCTCGCCTCCGCTGCGAACTGGTTCGCCAGCTGCCGCTCATAGTTGATGAGGGGCTGGAGGTCTTGCCCGTTCAGCTGCCCGACCGTTGGAATGTTGCCGTCCTCGTCGATAGGAGGGAGGGCGAGCCACTTGTTCAGCACTACCTTTGCGTCAGCGCCGAGCACGTCCTCGTTCGCCCCTGATATGTATTTAGTCGGGTAAGTGTATACCTCGCTCGCTACGACGAGCCGGAGGGCAGTCCTGTTCGCCTCGTCCTCGATGTCCTTGATAGCTTTGGTTATCATCGACTTGCCGAGCGGGTGCCGTTTGTCGGGGTTGTTCCTGAATGCGACTATGCATGGACGCCCCGTCCCGCATTTGATGCGCCTGGTCTTCACGGTGTCGCCCGTCGCGTCAACCTCGACGATATCCCCGCAGGGGGTATGGAAATTCACGACGGTCGGCACCAGCACATCGGTGGTCACGTCGATATCTACGATGACTATGCCGCATAGCTCGCGGTCCTGTCGATAGTCCCATAGGACGCCAGCGTGGTTAGCATCGTAGGTCGATATGACGAAGTCTGGTTCTCCGTCAGTCCCTTTCGTCGCCGTAGCGAATGCGACGCCGTGTGTCCCCAGCGAGGGGAGCGTCTCGTCATATTTCTCGATGAAATGATTCCTGTCCATCGCCTCCAGGAAGCCGCTGGGCGCGCTCCCGGAGAATTTATAGCCGTCGATGACGCTGCCGTTAACGACACGGTCGACCGCTTGCTGGGACCACATCATGAGCGGCATGTTGATTAACTTCGCCACCTCGGGCGGGATTGCTATGCCGAGGTTCTTCACCTTGAAGTTCCCGTCATAGCGTTCAGTGAGCTCGTCGTTGCGAGCAGCGACCGACCTCCATTTATCGACGCATGCGATGAGGAGCCTCGACTCGTAGTCAGTCATAAAAGGGAAGCGAATGTAGTCTGTGATATTAACCATGCGAGAACCCCTTTGGTCGTCCCGGATTTCGTTTTGTCGTGCGGACAGCCCAGTGAGCCGCAGCCAGCGATTCGACGGGAAGCTCTTCGCCCCCGCCGAAGCCGTAGCCGTCCTGTCCTATCTTTCGTTTCTTGGAGGTCATCGCCGACTTGTCCAAGCACGGGTCTTCCACATGCCTGAACTTGTTCTCGTCGATGTAGGAGTTGAGCATCGTCGCAGCCGCCACGACCTCCGCCGTGGTCATTACGGCAAGCGCTTTCTTGCTCATGCCCCGCTTGATGAGCCTGTTCTTCAAGTCCTCCGCGCCACTCTTGCCGTCGATAGCGACGAGCGCCACCTTGTCCTTCTGCCTGTATATGTCATTGACGAGCCATTCGATGCCCGTCGCCGTCTCCTTGGTTTCGTATTTGATAAGCGCGCCGTAAGCCTCGTCGCCTTTGAGCGTCGCCGTCGTGATAGCGACCGCCGAGCCGCCGGGGGCGAACTTGACGCCGATGCATAACTTGTCGAAGTCGGCGGGGATATCCTTGACGCTTGCGATACGAGTGTCCAGCCAGCCGGATTTGCTGATAGCGTCCTCCGTCGCCTTACCAGACCACCAGCCGAGCCGTTCGCGGGCGAACTTCTCCTCGCCCATCGAGTAGAGCTCCTGCTCCTCGATATAGCGAGCCGAGAGGGTGAAGCCGAGCATAGGGTTAGTCGCATACCATCTGGTCTTGTCGTAGATGTCGCCTATCTCTTCGACTCCCCATTCGTGCCAACAGGTCGAGGGGCGTGGGCTCTTGATGACGCTCCGTCTGATTTCGCTGATGACCTCGCCGGGGGCGTCCTCGTAATCCGGCGGGGTGAATGCGTATATAGTTTGGGGGTTGCCTAACTTCGCCGCCGACTGGGACGGAGCGATGTCAGCCTGCTGCCGGAAGGTCAGGTATTGCGCCTCGTCGATGATGTTCACGTCGACCGTCTTGCCGCGCGTGTTGCCCTTCGAGCGGGCAACGAACGAGCAGGAGCCGCCGTTCTTCATCTCGAGCTTGAGGTGTCCGTTAGCGTAGTTTCGACGCTTGACGAGCTTCGCGAGCTCTGGGTAAGGGAAGTCTGTATTGTTGTTTCTGGTGTCGCCGAATATTTCCATGACGATGTCAAAGACGTCGGTCATCGTATCGACAATGTGGGAAGAGAAGCGAATGGTCTCTCCATAGATAATTAAGCCGATAAGGATTCGAGCCACGAGAATTGCCTTCGACTTGCCGTTCTGTCGAGGAACTTGGAGACAGCACATCGAGTGGGCGTATAGTCCGTCATCACGCTTTGCCAGCCAGCAGAGGATAATGTCCTCCTGCCAGTCGAGCAGCACGACGCCGCAGTAAGCGTTGGCGAGCTCGAGGCATATCCTTGCCTCCTCTATGCTCGCGCCTACTGATACATTTCTAATCCTCGGGGGGCATTTCAGTGCCAGCTCGTCCAGGCTTTTTAGCGTTGAGGAAGCGGAGAGCGATGTCATATAGCGGTGCCTCCTCGTCCTCGTTGCTGCCGTCGTCATCAACAGAGACGGCGATGTCCTTGTTGTCGTTCTGCCCGAGGTATTGCTTGCCGAGCCATATCAGCATTGTCGAATTGCCGGAGAGCGCCTTCTCGAATTGTGCCTCCCGTAATGCCTGCCGTCCTGCCTCCGAGTAGACGGAGAAGGCTTCCTCGAAGGTGAGAGGGCTGTCGTCGTCCGGTTTGATTTCGTCGTGTAGGTGCTCGTCGATGAGCCTGTTGAGTGTCTTCGGTGAGATGCCGAATATCGCTGCTATGCCGTCCCGTGTCCCGAAGCGGGAGCACATACGCTTGAACATGTCGACGTCCTTCTTGGTCCAGGTCGCCGCGGGGCGTCCTCTCTTTGCGATAGGGACCACCCCCTTTTTACTCGTTGAATTCTTTTTATAGAGCGGGGAGAAAAAGACCCCCGCCGCCGGTCCCCCAAGGGGGACAGGGAGGGGGCTACCCCCACCCATCAGCACCAGAAGGAAGGAAGTTCCCTTGGCTGATAACTCTCTCTTGTCATATGGTTCTCTTCGAACCATTCGGCGAGACCATACTGTGGGAGAATCCGTCCGCTCTTCTCGCCGTTGCAGCAGCGGTGGACCAGATGGCACGGCGTATAGACTCCATATACATCGCCGCCGAGGGAAGCGGGAACCTCCTCGTCGACCTCCGTTGCGTAGTCAGTCATCGGCTCGGCGTCCGGCACGAGAGCATAGCCGCAGAGCCAGCAGGTGTCTTCGACCTGCTCCAGCCGGCGCTTCAACGCTCGCCGCTTGCTATCGCTGCCCCGGTTGCCCATGAGTCTGCTCCCTTATTTCTTCTTGTCTTTCTTCCTGTCCTGCTCGTCGTCATCATCGAAGACGCCGAGCGTCCAGAGCAGGAACAGAATGGCGGCGGCGATAGCGCAGGCGTCAGCGAAAGATATGTCCATGACCTACTCCTCTATGACCTCCGCCGTGTCGCCCGTCAGCTCCTCCCAACGCTTGATGATGACATCGCAGTAGTGGGGGTCGAGCTCCATCAGGTATGCCGTCCGCCCCATCTGCTCGGCGGCGATGAGTGTCGTGCCGCTGCCACCAAACGCGTCATAGATGACCTCGCCAGGTTTGCTGCTATTGCGTATCAGGTGCGCGAACAGCTTGACTGGTTTCATTGTCGGGTGGAGGTCATTGACCAGCGGCTTGTTGTATCGCAGGACGTCCGTCTGTATGCCGGCTTCGAGCAGGCGGTGAATCTCGGCGATGAGCTCGCCGCGGGACATCTTGTTGAGGTCTGTGTCCTCGATGATGTTAGTCTCTTTGCGCGTCGGGGCGAAGTAATGTGCCTCGCCAAGCTTCCAGCCATATATGCACTGTTCGCTCTTCGCTTGGTAATCGCACCTACCGATGACGATGTTGTTCTTTATCCAGGTGATTTCCTGTGCTCGATATAGAGATGGTGTGCTGTCTATCACGCTTGCGGTTGTGATATCGCTGCCGCCATACCAAGCATAGAACGCGCCGCCTGATTTCAGGTGTGTGTCAATCTGTATAAACACCGAGGAGAGAAACTTATGGAATGCCTCGTCGGTCATCATATCGTTCTCGATATCAACCTCGATGCGGTTGCCTCCATAGACTTTGTTTAGGTGCTCGTTCTTGTTGGAGTAGTCGCAATTATACGGCGGGTCTGTGAGAACCATGTCGGCGAGTCGTCCGGCGAAGAGTTTGTCCACATCGTCTTGTCTCGTGCTGTCGCCGCACATCAAGCGATGCTCGCCGAGTCGCCAAACCTGCCCAGGCTGTGCCGTCGTCGGCTCGTCATAGTCAGGCTCGGGAGGCGTGTCCTCGTCAACCGCTTCATAGTCCTCGAGTGTCTCGCCCACGCCGAAGCCGAACTGTTCCATGTCAAAACTGCCGAGAGCCTCGAGCTCGGCGGCGAGGATATCCTCGTCGTATCCCGTGTTGGTCGTCAGCTTGTTATGAACCAGCGTGTATGCCCGCCGAGCCTCGTCATCAAGGTGGTCGAGACGGATACAGGGAACGGTGTCAATACCAAGTTGCCGGGCGGCGAGCAGTCGTCCGTGTCCTTCGACGATGACCGTCTCTCCGTCCTCGTTAGTCCAGACAGCGATGGGGTCGTCGAAGCCGAACTCCTCGATGGAGTTGCATATCTGGTCGACCTGCCATTCCGGGTGCTCCTTCGCGTTGCCTGCGTAAGGGACGAGAGCGTCTGTCGGGATGCTTTCCACTTTGAGCTTCGGCGTCATTGTCATATGCTTCTCCTTGGAACAAAAAAGACCCGCCGTTGCCAGCGGGTCGTGTTGATGTTTGTGGTTTTGGTTTTGCTATACGAGCCAGCTCGGGAAGCCGTTTGCCTGCCGCTCGGGCTCGCGCATAGCGTCTAACCGCTCCTGTGTTGCGAGGTATGTCTTCCAGAGCTTCTGGTATGCGACGAGCGCCGGGTTCTCGCGGATGCCCGCCTGCCCGCCACCGTTGTTGTATGAGATGGCGACGCCGGTCGAGCCTATGAGCTGCTTCGCGTTGCTTATCTTGTCCTCCATGTAGATAAGCTCCTCGGCGAGGCGTGTCGCCTCCTCCTTGCGTTCTGCCGGTATGCGATACAGCAGGCGCTTGACGCGCGTGCTCTGTGTAATCTTCCGCGCCATGGTGCCTCCCGGTGTGTCGCCTATATCGTCGAGCAGATGACGGCAGCGGCGATGGAGAACCAGCAGCCGGCGAAGCATGCGATGGCGAATACTTGGTGCCTCATGCTTACCTCTCCTTAAATTTGCTGATGGTTTCCACGTTCTCGCGTTTCCATTTGAGCGCGTCGATGCGAGTCCCTTCGAAGAGGACCTCCCCAGTCGCTTTCAGCTTGTATCGCACGGTGTCGCCGTCCGCGCTGCGCTCCACCTCGTCGGGCTTGTATTTCTTCTTGGTGTCGCTGCTTGATTTCTTCGACGCGGCGCCGCCGCCCGCGCATATTAGGAGAAGCAGGAGTCCCCCGAGGAACATCAACCACGGGTTGCTGGTATCGACCGGAATGCCGCCCGGGGCGCCGACGCTTGTCAGCTGTGAGACCATTATGTCGAGTCCATTCATACTGCTTCTCCCTTCGTGTCTTGTTTGAGATAAAGAGACTTTGAGGCGATGGTTTCGTTGCGCATGACGGTTAATAGTGATGACATCACGCTGTTGAGCAGCGTGTGCCCGGAGAGTAAAAGAAGCGGCGAAAGCACCGCCTCGCCTCTTTTGACATAAGATGTCAGTTTAATGTATAGGGGAAATAGAGGCGGCAGATACTGCCACGGACCGCCAAGTTGCTGTGCTATGCCGCGCGCTCTCTGTTGATGCGATACTCCGCCGGGAGTCCCGCGTCATATAGGTTCGCCAGCCCGTCGTTGATTCGCCGGGCGGCGGTGCGCTCCGACATATAGAGTCCCGTCGCTATCTCTTTAACGGTAAGACCAAGGATGTATCTCATGCGAAGCACGGATGCCTCCTCGAAGCTTAAGCTGCTGATGAGAGTCAGCGCCGTATCGACCGCTTCCTCCGCTATTGCGGTTAGCTGGATAGCGGTGTCAAGCAGGTCATCATATTTGATTATCGCGTTGGGGATAGCGTCGGGAGAAACGCTTGTCCTCACCTTGTCCCGCGCGTAGTCGATACCAGAGACCCCGCCCGCATGCTCGACGGCGAGACGGTATTCTGTCTGCGCTTGCTCGGCGCGCTTATGGAGTCGGACGACATCGTTGAGATAGGAGCGTGCCGCGTCGGTCTTTGCGATGCGCATCTGCTCTGCGTTGCTTGCGATATGCATGTGTATCACCCCGGAAGAAAGAGAAGCGGCGGAGACACGAAAGGAAGGAAGAAACTCCGCCGCCTGTCATAAAGTTTCAGCGAATTTGAGGCGTAGAATGGAAATGGTGAAAACTTTTTTAAAATATTTTTAGCAAAAAAGAGAGCCCCGTGAGGGGGCTCTTGGTGTGTAGGCTGTTTGTCTGTGCTATGCGAGTATATCCTCGAGAGGCACCCCAGCAGCGAGAGCGTCCAGCATTGACTCCACTCCCGCTTCTATCGCCTCGGCGATGTCGATGGTGTCAGCGTAGGCGACGAGCCAGTGTATCGGCGCTTCGAGGAATACATCCCTTCCGTTGCGAAACAGTGCGGGCACCTGTGTTGCCTTCCCGCCAATTCGCGCGACGAGGTAGCGCTCGTAGACGAAGTGCTCGAAGGTGTAGGAGAGGCAGGTGCTGTATAACTTGATGATGTTGCGGTAGTTAGCCATACCGCTCTCCCGGTCAAAATATCCGAGCCCGAGCAGGACGGCGCTCTCGGCGGCTCGTGCCTCTGCGTCTGCTTGCGTCATGATGTCCTCCCGCTTTATGCGTCCCATCGCTATTCCACCTCCTCGTCCTCGACCTCGCTGATGATGACAGGGACGGACTCCGTGATGACGCCGGCGGCTTCCAGGCAGGCATTATAGGTTGCGAACGCCCGGAGGAAGGCTGTCGCATTAGTGCCGCATGTCCTGTCGACGATGACGGGGAGTTCTTGCGAGAGAGCGGCTTCCAGGTTGTCGAAGTCGGTGTAGTCGATGTCCAACTCTGTGTCTATCCGGATTTTCATTTTGGTCTCCTTCGTCTGGTGATGTTGGTGTGCTTACAGCGCGCCGAGGTCCCGGCTGATGTCTACGTCGAGGTCGCAGAATGAGAATGCTGGTGGAGTATCACGCGGTTCGGACGAATAATCGTATCCATCATCAGGGACTTGTGCTTGCTCGTAGTCCTCGGGGGATACTCCATGTTCGAGTGCCTTTTCATATGCTGTCCGTGCGTTCTTCTCGTCGCCCGCGTCGTGAAACTGGTGGAACTTGCGAGCGTAGTAGTCGCCCTTGGGCTCCCCCTCGGGTCGCCGCCCCCAGCCGCTGCCGGACTTTCCTTTGAGATAGCGCCCGCGCCCTTCGTCGATGTTCCATCGAACCGCCTCGAATATCGCCTTAAATGCGACCGACGGGAAGGTCTTGGTATCCACGAATTTTGGCTCCTTGCCGAGCGCTCCGTATTCGACGATGACGAGGGCAAGCATTGCTTTGTCGGTGGTCGACGGCAGGCTCTCGAGAGCGTTGGTGTAGGTTTCCAGCCAGGTGAATTGAGCCAGCTCTGTATTCTTCTTCATTTCTATCATTCCCTTCGTTTTTTTTTGGACGGCAAGTTAGTGGCAGTGAGGGCACTCTGGGTAGTCGTCGCTTGCGATATATCCTTTGCTGCATGACTTACAGGTGTGGAAATGCGCCTGGCGCATGGTCGGTCCGTGAAGGCGCTCCGTGATGAACATCCCTTTCGGTGTCAAAAAGACGAACGCGTCGATGGGCGTCTCTTTGTCTGCCGCGTGCCGGACGAGCGCCTGAATGAGTTCCTCGTCTCGCTCGGGGTCCGTGAAGAT
This sequence comes from Adlercreutzia sp. ZJ138, assembly GCF_011038935.1. Taxonomy (NCBI): domain Bacteria; kingdom Bacillati; phylum Actinomycetota; class Coriobacteriia; order Eggerthellales; family Eggerthellaceae; genus Adlercreutzia; species Adlercreutzia sp. ZJ138. The sequence continues at coordinate 151,005 of NZ_JAAKEA010000003.1, forward strand.
ACCGATGTGTGTCTGTAATTGCGGGGTGTTGTTGTAGCTCCGGCAGGACCTGTCCTGCGAGATGTAAGCAAAATCTGATTCGTAGTATTGAGAGGGGAATTCCGGCAGCTCGATGCGGAGCAGTTTCTGCTTGACGGCGAGCTTGCGGTTAGACAGGTCATATGCGTCGATGTTGTACTGCCGGCAGCGCTGGACGAAAAGGGTGCGATACTTGTCAGTCCGTTCTGTTCGCGTAGCGTCGCGGCGAGCATATTGGACCATCGCCTCCGCCGGCGAGCAGAACTGGTCATCAATGTCATATGCGTGTCCGCATTTCGTACAGACGAGACGGTGTGCTGGTAGTATTTCCACTTTGCCGCATGAGGGGCACTTGTATATGCGCGCGGGAACGCCGTCCGGGTCGTCGGTGGTGGTGTCGTAGTAATACAGACGGGACGCTGTTGCGATGATAAATGCGCGCGGGTAGATGGACTTGTTGGCGCGCTTGTAGTCGTGTATGTTTCCGAGAATGCCGGCGCGGACATCGGCAGCGAGCTGCTGAACCTTGTGGTCAGCGTCAGGTCCCTTTGCTTTGATGTCGACGAGGTCGGCGATGATGTTGCCGCTCGCGTCCTTACCATAGTACATATTAAAGTCCGGCGTATAGCGCGGAGAGGATACGGGAATGGACGGGTCGTAAGCATACTCCACGGTGTCGGTGTCGTAATCGAGATGGAGTCTGCCGTGGTCGGCGAGGAACTTGCCGAATGGCGCTTCGCTCATCGAGTGGTAGTAGCCGCCCGTATGCCGGGAGAGGATGCGCGCGGGCTTGATGCGCGGATAAAAACAGGGATTGAAGAGGTCGTGAGTGTTAGCCATTTTTTATCACTCCTCGAGATGGCTAACGCTCGCTGTTATGTCATTACCTTGACTCCTGTTCTCTGTTGTTGCTTACCTTGTCTTGTGCTTACTGTGTGCGAGCTGGCTGGTAGAATCTCCGGCGCGTTTAGCCTCCTGCCGGTCAGAGGAGGTTGTTATGCTGTGATGACGCTCCTTTCTTTCGCGCCGCTCGGGGTGAATATGAACTTGGTGTAATAGCTGTTATAGAGACGGAAGAGCTTGTGAAACGCTTCGATGCTCGGGGGCGTGATACCGTTTTCATAGCGGTAGATGTCATCAGGTGTCAGTCCAGTCTTGTATGCCGCCGTGGGTATTGAGAGACCGACCGTCTTCCTTGCTTCGCGGAGGTTGCCGGCTATGGTCGCGTAGTCATTGCTGTTCATGGTTCTTCCTTCCGTGCTGCTGGTGCTGTTTGACTTACAGGCGCTCGAGTTCGAAGCGGAGGGCGTGTGCGAGCCAGCGCTCGAACTCTTCTTTGTTGCGAGCACTATCGTTCGCTGATTCGATTGCTTCGTCGAGGTCGATGTCGGTCTCGGTCCCGCGGCGGTATATATCGTTGTCGCCGGCGAGCTGCCAGTCTCCATTCTCGGTGTCGATGACGAGCGTCTTGTGTCTTCCACACGGGAAGTCGTATATCGGATAGCAGTCATCGTCGCTGCAATCTACAACCAGGTCAGTGATTTCGCTTGCGATGTCGTTGATATACTCGTCGGTGATGTTGATTCCGCTCTCCGCGGTTTCTGTCTCCTCGTCGTCCTCTGCGTAGTCGAGCTCGCGGCGGATAGCCCCGGCGAGGTCGCTGTCATCGTATGCGGCTTCCTCGTCCTGCTCGCGTGCGATGAAGTCATAAATGTCTTCCCTCCAGTCCGGGAGGTCCATATCATAGACGGCGCGGCAGATGTAGTTCGCGAGCTCGCGCTCGAGGTCTGCCGGGTCCCAGTGCTCGGCGTTCGCCGTCTCGATGGCGTCGGCGATGTTGAAATACCCCTCCGTGTCGAAGCAGTAGTCTTCGTGGTTCTCGGCGGTTCTCCACTCGCCCGAGCGCATATTGAGGATGACGGTCATCGGTGCGTCGGTCCAAGCGTGGTCGTAGATGCCGGCGCTGTGGTAGATGTCCGGCACGATGTTGCGGACGATGTCCTTGATGTATGTGCTGATGTAGATGGTGTCGTAGTTCTTCATTTTTTATTTCCTTTCGTGTGGTGCGAGGTTCCTCTTCCTCGCGCTTACATTACTTTCAGGTTTTTAAACTCGAAGCGGAGGGCGCAGGCGAGACCGTACATGAAGCTGTTTTTGTCGACAACACATTCGTTCGCCAACTCGATTGCTTCGTCGAGGTCGATGTCGATGTCGGTCTCGCTGCGGTATATATCGTTATCGCCAGCGAGCTGCCATTCGCCGCTCTCGGCGTCGATGACCAGCGTCTTATGACTTCCCCTGGGGAAGACATAGATAGGACAGTAGTCATCACCGTCGCTGCAATCTACAACCAGGTATGTGATTTTTCTTGCGATGTCGAGGATATACTCGTTGGTGATAGTAAAGTTCTTCATTTTTCTTTCCTTTCGTGTTTGCGAGGTTCCTCTTCCCCGCGCTTACATTATTAAGTTTAGGTGGATTTCGCTTGATACTTGCTTGCTTGCGATTTCCCCGACAGTTTTATTAAATATTGCCCTTGACCTGGTCTTTCTTGTTTTAGTTTTCTTTCAGGTTTTCGAGGTACTCTTCATATTTGGTTGCTGCGAAATGCCCGAGCTGGCGGCGGTTATCTATCCACCAAGCAGCACTTGACACGGTTCCCGCGTAGTCTCTAACGCGGAGCACGCGCTGTTCTGCGTCACTCAGGACGCTCTCGTAGTCAATCCCCATTGCTGTGTATAAGCATTTATTGTCGACAGTCTCTTCAAATTCTTTGATGTGGTCGGCTACCTCCGTTTTAACGTAGTCTCTCCGGATATCCTCCGCCCACGCGATTTGCTTCTCGCTGCCTTCGAGCTCCGGCAAGTGATAGTCTCCGCTGTCAATCAGCTCAGCCTCGCGCTTTATTAGGTCAGCAGTGTCTCCTTTGCCATCGTTCTCGAGAGCGCTATAGATGGACTCTTTTTTGTCCTTTGCGACTGCCGCGCGCTCGTCGTCCGTCATCGTCGCCTGCTTATAGATGCTGCTGAAACCACGGTCGCGTCCATCAATCCATGCCCTGGCGCTGGTGATGGCGATGGCTTTGTCAGCGTTGCTGTCGCTTACCATTCCGCGGCGAATGTCGCGTGCCCACGCGATTTGCTTCTCGCTGCCCTCGAGCTCCGGCAGGTGATGACGAGCTTCGAAGCAGTCCAGGCACTCGCAGGACTCCTCCTGCTTGATGATGTACTCGCGCTTGCTGCCAGGTCCGTAGAGTTCGATGGTCTCCGTACATCCGCAGGTGTGTGTGATTTCGTACTTCATGGTTCCGTTCCTTTCGTGTGGTGCGAGGTTCCTTCCTCCTCGCGCTTACATTATTAAGTTTCGGCGAATTTTGGTAATAACCGGCATACCTGAAAAATCCCCGACAAAAATAATTTTTATAGGGTTTGACCTGGGCTTTCTTGTTTAAGGTTTCTTTCAGGTTTCTTTCGGGGTAGTGTTTGGACACTGTTTATCACCGGCACCTCCTCGACCGTCGGGGCTGTGATGTGCTCGACTACGAGATGACGAGACTGATGTATATGTCCCGCCCGCGCCTGGTGCTCGCGGACCGGTGGAGCGCCGGCAGTGGAGAAGGTGCGGTCGGGCGTATATTGTGTTATCTATGATGGAAATAATTCCATCGACTCGGGGCTCTCGTCAGTATGTTGCCGGAGGCGGAGAATAGCGACGGCTGTGTGCTTGCTAATACATCTACTTCTTCCTCTCGCCAGCCCAAAAAATCGAGCTACATATACGCGCGGGCAGGATGGAGAGAGGCGGGTGTGATGTTGTTTCTGGTTTCGGTTTCCTTTCTTTTCTTTTCGGATAATCCGTCCTTTGAAACGGGGATAAAGGGGGTTTATAAAGGGGTTTAAAAGGGTTTATTAAAGGGGTTTACCTTGTAGGTTGATTAAAGGTATTTATGCCCGCGCGGTATCGCCGCCGGCGAGTTTATTGCTGTCGAATGCTTGCTTAATGTATTACATTGGTATATAATAGATGCAAAAGGAAGCAATGTCAAATAGGAGTGAGCATGGCGACGATATCACCGACCGAGAAAGGCAAGTCCAGGAGCAAGTGTAGGAAATGGCGCATTTTTGTGTCCTGCGGGACCGACGAGTATGGTCGGCGCATACAGCGCAGCAAGCGTGTAAGGGATATGACCTACTCGGAGGCGAAGGAGGAGGCAGTCCGCTTTGAGTGCGAATGTCTTGGCATCAGCAAGCGGGACACGACTTTCGCTGACTATGCAAGGAATTACCTCGAGCGCCGACGACCGCTGCTGAAGGAGAGCACCTATGATAACCGCCGGAGCGTTGTGGCGACCCTCGTCAAAATCTTCGGCGAGTCCGTCAAAATGAGCGGCATGACGAGTGAGCTTATTGAGTCAAAAATGAACGAGTTGCTGGTGAAGGGAGTCCGGGCGAACACCGGGCACAAACCTTGTAAAGCGTCCTATGTGGCGAGCTTATACACCTACCTGTCGTCCATAATGATGGACGCTGTGCGTGCTGGTGTTATCACCCGCTCGCCGCTGGACGGTATCAAGCGCCCCAGCGGCAAAATCGAGAAGCGGGAGGCTCCCTCGATGAAGCAGCTCGCGGACCTGGTCGACGAGATGGATGTCTCTAACGCGCACGAGATGGCCATCGTCTTGCAGTGCCTGCTGGGTGTCCGTCGAGGGGAAGCGTTGGCGCTCCGCTGGCAGGATATCGACTTCGACGAGAGCATTATCCATATCCGACATAATTTGGCTATGAATTGTGTGCTAACCTCTCCGAAGACGGAGAGCAGCCGCCGGGACCTGCCTATGCCGGCGACCCTCGCGGAGAAGCTGCGAGAGCGCCAGAAGGTTGTCAGGAAGGGGCTCCGCCGCGCCGTGCGGGGTGGAATGCTGGACGAGATGCCGCCGCTGGGTGATGTGTTTGTCTGTTGCGACGAAATGGGGCGCCCGGTGGGTCCCGGCTCGCAGACCTGCTGGTGGGCTAACCATCGAGACCGCTTTGGGATGGAGGGCTACACGGAGCACGACCTGCGGCACGGATATTTGACGGCGCTCGCTCGCTCTGGCGTCCACCCGTCGGTCGCCCAGGCGCTCGCGGGGCACCAGACGAGCGCCATCACGATGGAGATATATACGAGTGTTGATATGTCAGCGAAGGCGAGCGGCGCGGAGGTCTTCGACGGCGCGTTGGGCGAGCTGTTGAGCGGAGAGGAGTAAGCATGCCGAACTGGTGCTGGAATCAGGTGGAGGTTAGGACGCGGGATGAAGCGGAGTTTGTCAAGGAGTTCTTGGAGGCTCGGCTCGACCGCCCGCAGGTGCAGGGTATTGGTGGGTCGGACGGCAAGTGGAACTACACGGTGGAGACCAGATGGAATATCGCGGAGGACGAGATACAGGAGCTTGTGGAGCAGCGTACCGACTTGGAGTTTGTGATGTATTTCAGCGATGACGGGTCGGGCACGGTCGGCAGCATATACGCGCCGGGCGACGGGACTGCTTGGATTGTCGCGGAGTATGAACCGGACTTTGGCGATGATGACGCCGCTCGGGATGCTTGGTGGGCAGACGATGAGCGGGATGCGAGGAGGAGCAGCAGGCGAGAGCGCTTTGTGTAGCGACGATAAGGAGAGGACGAAATGATAAGCATCAAGATTTACATAAATGCGAGCGGCAGGGAGTGCGACATAAGCCCGGCTGATTGCGATTACTTTGAGCAGTCGTTTGACGATGTCGTCGGGTTGGTTAGTTTTATAGACGAGCAGACGGCGGAGCCGATGCGTACTGTCGAGCATTTGAGCATATCGGTTGATGGCGGGGAGATGATAGACGCGTACGACATATGCGAGTGCTGGGACGGTCCCGGCATTGACGAGTGGGAATTCACGGAGCAAACGGTGACCGAGCTTATCGAGGACTACCGGAAGCGGGTTTCGTAGCGTTTGCTATCCATTATTGTGATGACCGGCGAGCCGTTGGTGCTCGCCGGTTTTGTTTATGCGTTCTGCTCGTAGGCACTGATGATGCCCTCGAGCTCGTCCGTCAAGATGTTCTCGTCCTCGGCAACCTCGCGGAGATAGTCTGGGTCCCAGGTGTCCTCGTCCTGGACCGTGGAGAATTGGCTGTCGTAAGCGGCGTCCCAGCGGCAGAAGTCCCAGCCGTCCGCGCCTGTTGCTTTGAGAGCGGCGGCGACGCTCGTCCCGCTGCCAACTTCTTCGCCGGCGAATGTGAGGACGGTGTAGGTGCCGTCGTCGGAGGTGATGTATACCTCGCGCTCGCCGGTGCTCGTGAAGAGCTGCCCGTCGGCGATTCCTTTCTCCGGCTCGCTGAAGACCAGGTGCATTGCTTGGTAGGGGACATAGGGGGTTGTCATTTTGGGACCTGCTTCCCGTCGTTTTTGATGGTATTATATTAGTACCTGTGCTTACTGGTCGAGTATGTCATCAGGTTTCTTTGATAGTGTCAAACGAGGGATGGAGCGAGCAGTGTCTTTCTGCAACCGATTTGCATCCTCCTCGGGCATTTATTCCTGCTTTGACCTGGGATTATATTGCTGCTATGTTATCGAGTGGGAATAGGCGAACACTCATCTGTGAGCTTCTCACCCGATTTACTCCCGAGACGTCGGCTTTTCTCGTTCACGAAGGTGACTAAAATCTGCAAGCCACCGGTAAAATATATCATTTTGAGTAAGCCCTCCGAAAGCCCGGAGTGCTTACGTTTTCCCAGGTAGGATGCCTAGAGCACTGCTTTTTCCCGCCAGAATAATGTTTCTGGAACAGCTGACGTGCGACAGGAAAAAGCGGTGCGCTCCGTGCGCTCGGTGAAGCCACCAGAAACCATCAACTGAGAATGTGAAAACGACTGAGTTCACGAAACAGTATCACTTTGAACTCACCCCTTTTTCGGGGGTCTGAAAACTGTGTTTCCCCAGGAAAACGGTAGGGAGTAATTTTTTTGGCGATACTGCGATTTTAAGGGGTTCCAAGACCGATTTTGTGTGGTCTGCCACTCGGTTTTACAGTATCGGCTGCCGCGCACGAGCTGCCGAAAAGGCGTCACCTTCGTCTCCACGGCTCTAAGCCTCGGAAACTCCCACACTGGATACGTCGTTGCTTGCCCGCTGTCCAACCTTACTCTGACCTACTCTAACCTGCTCTGCCCGCAGGTTAGAGTCCCCATCTGCGGAAACGAAGCGGCAGCAGCTTGTTGCGTCATTTTACTCTAACCTACTCTGACCTACCGGAGGGTGTAGTACTGTGACGGGTCGTTGGTGCTCGTACCGTGCCAAACAAGCAGACCCTTGTCCACCAGCGACTTGAGCGTTTTGCGTGCTACTTTCACGCTGCGCCCCATGTGGTTCGCCAAACCGGCCACGTTGGCACGACCCCTGCCAAAAACGTACTGCAGCGCCTCGCGCTCATACTCGCTGAGCGTCCCGTAGAGGTCATTACTCACACGATCCCTCAGGTTTTCTTTTTGCCGCTTTGCGCGCGTTTCTATGTTGTTCTTCAAGGTGAGCATGACTGATGCGTTGTTCGGCTCCGTGAATTCCGGCGGATCCAGAAACAAGTCGCGTATCTCGTCGTAAATACGGCCGACGCCCTCATTCAGCTCGCGCACCCAGCCAAACTCGATGAGCGTACGGGCAATGACGGGGTTTCTCGACCAGCGTGTATGTCGCATGTTCTCCACTGTCACCAGGTTGGGAAGCTTGCCGGGACTCTGTATCCCCATGCGGTCGTCGAAGATGGATATGCGGATGTAGTCACCGCTGTATCCGTAATTACGGTACGTTATCGCGTTGAACATCCCTTCGAACCAGCTGAACTCGGGGTATTCGGGGACTTCCTTGAACAGGCCGTCTTCGCCGAGGAACTGGAAGTCGCGCAGCTGCTCGGAGATCATAGCCTTGGCGCCGTCTACCACCTTCGGTATCGGGCCGTCGAATGTGCGGTCCTTCACGATGTTTAGTCTGCGCCCGGTCTCGCGCTTAACGCCGTCGTAGCGCAGCACTCGCACGCGGGCCCACGGCATGAACTGATGGATTATGAAACGGCGTACCGACTCACCGTGAAATCACACACCGATTGGCATGTAATACTCAACTTACGAGGAATTCATGACCGTGCTCGATGGCATTGGCTTGGATTTCACCAGCGCGGTGCGCTCCTTCATCAAACAGACCGCAAAGGAGCAGAGTCTCCCCTTCAGGCCCTGCCTCGCTGCAACACAGGACGAACCTGAGGACAAATAGCTATATTCGCTAGAGCGTGACATCTTGATGCAAAATCGAATCGACTCATTGGGATGATTTCCCGATGAGTCGATTTTCGTATGCGGTCCCTGTCTACACAAATGCGAGACACTAATGATTCAGCGCGGCTCTTTTGACAGCCTTCATCCCCCTATCGCGCTTCTCTTTTTGCTTCATCGCGTTTGCCCACGCTGTATAGATATCTTCGAAATCCCCCGAGGCCGCCTTGCGGCAGAATCCTCGATTGATTTCCAGAATCAAAGGGCCATGACAATCTCTTGCCCTAAGCCCCGAGCCGCATTCGCATGCAAGATGCCCCCTGTATTTGAGATTTCCCGTAGCTTGGGCTAGCAATCTTATTGCAGCCAAGGAGTCATTAACATCAAACAGTTCGCGGTATGCTTCTAAAATGCCAAGGCTCCCATGGCTCCTGTCGCCCGAAGATCGCCGCCCCGCACATCATCAGGGCTTCCGTAACCAGGAACACCGCGATATCTGCGGTGATGACGCCTGCAATTTGAAGAAAAGTAACCGCGACAGGGGGAACGACCGAAAGGGCTATTTGCAAATACTTGAAGATCTTGGCTTTGGAGTACAGGCGTCTTTGTGCCGCCAGCAACCTGATGTTGGATTCCTGCTCTTGTCTTGTAATAATCGCCTTACCGTCGTTCAAACGCAATCCCTTCTAGCTATAAATATCCCGCCTGTGGCCAATTTCGATAGCGAGCACCACAAGCTCTTCATCCCTGATCTCGCAGAGCACGCGATAGTCTCCCACGCGGTAGCGCCATTTTCCGGACCTGTTAGCGGTTAGCCCCTTGCCGTGAGCGCGGGGGTCTGAGCAACTATCAATGTTCTTCAGCAGCCAGGCGACGATTACGCGCCTGACCCCGGGATCCATCTTCGACAGCTGTTTGTCGGCTTTCTTGGAAAACTCCAGGCGCCACATGCTAGAGGTACTTCTTTGCTATCTCGGCTGCAGAGATGGTTACCGGGTCAGAGTCGAACTCAGCCTTGGCCTCTTCCCAAGCCTTAAGGTCAAGCTCGTCTTCGATTCGCTCCAGCGCAACCTTGCGCATGAACTCGGAAACGGATATTCCGAACGCAGCAGCGTAATCGGAAATGAGAGCTTTCTCCTCGCTCTCCAGCCTAATTGTCATTGTTGCACTCGCCATCTTAGCCTCCTTAATACTTGTAAGACATTGTAGCACAACACCTCGCTGGCAACAAGGCTCTCACCCTGACGTAAGTCCAAGAGCCCATCAATAAGACGTAGGGATGGAGGGATGGAGGGATGGAGGGATGTGATCCAGACAGCTCACTCACATCCCCAACTCCTTTCAAAGGTGCTCGGTAGCGCGACCGAGCACCGCCATATAATCTAATTGAGCTTGATTGGTCTCTCGGGCTTCTTCCTGCCAGAGTAGTATGGACAATAGTCAGGTCTTGCCTTCACGCGATTTTTCACAGTCATCTCGTAAACATGCCCACACTTATCTTTCCACCAGACCTTCTTGATGCTCTTCCTATCTACTAGTGGTCAGTTAAGCATTAGCTCCCTATCCATGTAGCCGACCACGGTGGCATCTGCGCGAACGCGTGCCATCCATTGCAACTCCTTGCCACGCATGCTCGTCCCTATGGCTTCCCTTATTCGACACACGCTCGCACGGAACCGCTTGCCTCCGCAAGGGTCGCGATACTTTTCCGATTTCCTTTCGAGGAGAAGGCTTCGACGCATGACCTCGAAAGCAAGTCGGAAAACTAGCTCAGCGGGAATAAGCAATCTCACGTGCCACTTCGCTTATTCCCCTTGCACAGGTCGCGAACCCGCGCGCATGCGATCTCACAAGGCAAGCCGCAGGGGTGAGCCGCAAGAACAAGGAGGTCGCAAATGGAAAGTATCTGCTTGATGGCCGCCTGGTAGGCGCCATCCGCGGTGTGCTTGCCTTGCGCTGCGCCACCGCTGTCGTTAACGACCGGGTTGCCGTCCGCGTCGGTCTTCGTGTGCTTGCCTACGCCTGCGTCCGCTTGTTGGGTTTACCCCGCTTGCTGTTGCTGTTGCGCGAACGTTTGCCCCGCCGTTTGCTGCTGCGCCGCTGCCTGCGTCCCGCCATCGTTCTCACCAGCCATTTCAAACCGCCTCTCCGTGTTCGGGGACGGCATAAAGAAACCGCCTAGTTCTCCATGCGGATAATCTAGGCGGCTGTCACAAGCTAATGTTTAACAGGCTAAGAAGCTATATACTCGCTTAGGCTTTCGCAAACTTTCTCCGGTTTACTGCCGGGCATAGTTTGAAAGATTGCGCCGTGCTCGTCTTGCCAAATTGCGATTCGATCGACACGCGCTTGCTCTACTACGTAGAGATTTGTGGGCACGCCTGGATTTCGCAGCCGTTCGGCTTCGGTTACAGATACAACGTTAATGCGTATGCTTTCCGATATGCCGGTCAACTCGTGTCCGTTTGCGGATGCATCACCGAATGCTTCAAGATACTCGCGGTATTCACTAGAAAAGGTCAGTCCGAGCTTCTGCTCAGCGGATTTGATATCTTCTACGCTAGCACCGTTTGCTGGATAGAAATCCGGCAATGCGCGTATCGTTTCTGCGAAGTCACCTTTCATTGCCTAGCCTCCAATCTTTGCTGCAAAGGCTTTCCAGATTGCCTGCCGTTGCTTATCCCACGCTGAGCCGAGCTGTGCCTGCACGCCCTCTGCGCCTTCGGCCAAGAAGCCGTGTAGGGCTGGGTTGTCATGCTCCGAGGTCGTAAGCATAGCCAGCGTTCCATCGGCGTTTTGCCCGACGTGGTGTAGCTCTATCGTTTCCCCGTTCTTGGTTAACGGCGCAAGGCCTTGCTTCATTCTCTCCAGGTTAGTTCTACCCTTGTCGTCCTTAAGCGCCAACTCGATTTCGCGCGTAAGCATCGACTTGCCGTCGACCATAGTAGGCTTCAATCCGGCGTTCTTGAATACGTTGTACTCTTCGGTGCCATGGAACTGTTTGATGACGTCGAGCGGATACTTCGATTCCTTCTGGATGGCGGCTGCTTCGTTCATGGTGAGACCGTTAAGCGTCGCCCCCTTGAGCGCCATTGCTTCACTAGCACCACCGGTAAGCGCGCCGCTGATTGCACCCCACTTGAATCCCTCGCTTGCACCGAGAGCAGCCGATTTAAGCGCCTGGTCCATGTCGCCGGTCTGTATGCCGGTCACGGCTCCCGCCGATACGCCGCCGATTAGCCCGCCGGAAACTGCGCCTATGGTTCCTGCTTTCGCTGCCGTTGCGAAAACCGTGCTTACTGCCGGTAGCGCTGCGCCACCTGACACAACGCTGACGGTAACGCATACGAGTATTACGCCGCTGCCGATAGCTACATTGCGAATTGCCTGATCGTATGTGTCGTCATAGGCTTCGAATTCCTTAACGGTTGTGTTTCCGCTGTCGTCGGTGGTGAATATGTATCGCTTTCCCTGGAATTGCTGGTCGAGTTCGGAAAGCGTGTACCCGAAGAATATATTCTCCTGCGAGTTGTATGCCAGCTCGTCGATGTATTCCTGCGACACGAACACAGCTTCGACGTTTTCGACGAGGTACTTGTCGCTATCGAGTTCTCCCACCAAATCGTCGTAGACCGTATCCTCAACGTATCGCAGAAGCGCTGGGTCACTCAGGCTCGTGAATGAATCAATCGCCGCCTTGTCTGCGAACTCAATGGTTGAGGTTTGCGTTTGCGTTTGCGTTTGGGTTTCGCTTGTCGCCTTGCTGCCGCATCCCGACAGCAAGGCGACCATGGCAACGGTTACCGCTGTCGCCACGAATCTCTTCCAAATCATTGCTACACCTCGCTTGGCGGTACGTCATCGTCAGCTGCCTTCTTCTTGCCACGTCCCCGAAGTGCGAAGACGAGCGCCAGCACAATCACGATTCCCACAGCGATTGGTATCGCCACTGGGAATCCGCCTTTGTCTTCCTCAACCGCGGGTTTCGTCGTTTCCCCTTCGTCAGTTGGAAGAGCCTCGACTACCGTCTGGCCCGCTTTCACGAGCGTCCCATCGTCGCCAACGGTTGCGCCATCAGCGAGCATCGTCTTAATCTCCGAAACCGGCTTGCCCGTCTTCGCATGCGCTTTTAGCACTGGGTCGGCGCCGACGTAGATCATCTTCTCCGTGCTCTGGCCTGTGTAGCGGTTCGTCACCTTGAAGGTGTACACACCTTCGTCCGTGAATTCCTCTCCATCTCTTGCCGGCTTATTGAAACGCGTGTCGGCCACGAGCTCGTTTCCGTTGTCCGCAAGCATCTCTTTCTTCACATCGATGTTCAGGTAGCGCGAACGCGCTAGATCGAGCCTGAAACCGTTCTCGGTGAAGGCCGTGTTGGTGAGTTCGTTTCCCGTCTTGACGTCGAACGGATACACCATGCAATTCCCATTCCTGACCTTGATATTGAAGCGCATCGTGTAATCAGTCACGCCGGGAAATACCTCGATGTTCACCCAGGGCAATCTTCCGTGGTTGACGTTCTTGATCGAGTAATCCAACACGACCTCGTAGTCGCCCTCTTCGAAGGTCTTTACGACGGTGTCGGCCCCTTGGGCTACGCCGTCAAGGTAATTCGTATAGACAGTTGGCTCGTGCCGGTTGTTCTGGTAATCCGTGTATCGGATGATGAGCGTGCCACGTCCGAAATCCTGCTGTGGAACGCCGAGGCGCTGGTCATACCCGTTCGGGTCGGTGTCGATCGTCACGTCCGAGTTGCCGTTTAGCTGGTTGATGTCCTGTTGAAGGTTGAAAGTCAACGTGACTTCATCCCCAACGTTCTTCAGGAATACGGGCGTCCCGTTATCGTCGGAAACCCTCGTGTAATCGCTTACGAGGAAGCGTCCGAGCTCCCAGCTATAGTGGATGTCGTCTTTCCCTATCGCGTTGTCCTCGGAATAGCCCGTGTCAGTCCCCGCGTTCACAGACTCGCCGAGATAGTATCTCGTGCCGTCTTGGCTTTCGCCCTCTGCCATTGCCACCGTTGGTAAAGCGAGCGTTGCTGCTGCGAATAATGCAACGAGGAATACCCCAATCTTAGAAATCTTGATATCCATGTTGTCACCAGCTTTTGAACGTGGTTTGCGCGTCTGTGCCATTATCCCACTCTTGCTAGTTGTTATTGAAAATCGTAGCTTGATGACCAACATTTATTGAGCGGTTGGATTCAGTAGTCTTCATACCCGCGCCCCAGGCACAAAGAAAGCGCCGGAGGTAGGTGTATTACACACCGTTCGGGCGCTTTGCTAACCGTATAGTACCCTATTCCTACTTGATGTCAATCACTTCGGCGCGACGGTTCACAAAAAGCAGATGCCGCATGCTGTGCAGTACGGCCGAGCTTTTGCGCAGCTCGCGCTCCACCTGGGCGTCAGAAACCTTCTTCATCCGTCACGAGTCGAACACCACACACTTCGCCTGATGCAGCGCCTTGCGCACGTTCTTGTCTACAGCGGACGCCTTGTCCGAGGTCGGTGCCTTGAATTCCCACAGCTCACCGTTGATAAGCACATCGGCGGAGTGTACGCGCTTCTGCTCACTGCGTCGCACAAACTCCACGACATAGCCAGCTATAGACAGCGCCTCTGCCGTCTTCAACTCGTGGGGCCAGACGTTTGCTCCCGACCCTATGATAACTATACCCTTGCTCTTGTTCATGGCGACCAGTATACAAGCCCTAACCTTCCATTGGGCTTGTGTTTTGGTGTTGCATACAGATCCCAGGCCTGTATTATTGCCCGTCTCACTGCTTGCAGGTCTATCGCCGATCGAGCGTGCACTAGTCAAGCTCCTTTCGGATGGCTGGGAGAGCTTTACGGATCAGCTCGTAGAGATGCCCAAAGCGTCTACTCGTCGGGATCAGAGCGCCACTGCACGCAGATTTCGTCGAGCCAGCCTTCGTCCTTGACCCCGCTAACTCCTTTGTAGGGCACCGAGCGTGCCGGGCCCATCTTGTAGTTCTTGCACGACAGCGGCCCGTAGCAGAAGGACTCGAAGCGCTTCCGCTCGACGTTGCGGTCGAAGTCGTACTGGATGGTGACGTTGGCCATTGAGGCCCAGACGCAGCGGAAGCACTTGCCTTTCCAGCACGGCTTCGCGAGCATCCGGGCGCCCCGCCACGAGTAGACCTCGAGCGGGGGCGCGGCTACGGTCCAGGGCGGGCCGGGATAGTCGCAAGAGCGCACACGCGGAATGGGCGTGCCGTCGTAGAGCGGATCGCCGTCGGTTGACACAGGCATCTCGGGGACGTCACCAACGCGTTCGATCGCCTTGAGCGCGCCCGCGCGGTATAAGTCGGCGAACTCGCATTCGGGATAAAGTGGCGTCCAGGCAGTGCCCCTGGCCTTGTCGCCGATGTGGAACCTGAGCTTCTCCTGCTGCTTCTCCGACACAGCGACGCAGAAGTCGTACGCTTCGCCGCCGCACCTGGAAAACTTGAACGAGGCGCCCGTATCGGATACATGCGCCTCGCCCCTCACAAACACATTGTAGCCGACCTCCCTGTGGGTCCGATTGTCGACGAGGTAGCGCCACACCGTGCTTCTCGGCTGAACCGACACGACCTCGCCCTCCCACACGACCTTCACCTGCGAAGCATCCATTCGAGCCTCCCGCGTTGGTTATACATGCTTGCTTGCAATTCATAACAGGTAATGAACCTGTTTCATCGGTTTCAGAACCATCGCCAACTCCACTGAAAACGCCGTCGGGCAGCCAGGTATCGTACAGATCTTTGCCTCCGTTAGTCGGCCTGTTGTCGTCAGACAGAGGGACAATCTGAGTCCGCACGATGCGTTGGCGCCTTCCTGATTTTCCTACATATCGTACGCCATCATATGAACGAGTGGATGAGTTCATCGACATCGCGCATGAACGACCCGCGCGGGTCGACGTTCTCGACAAACCTCGGATGCCGGGCGTCCAGGTCGAAGGCGCGCAATTGCTCGACAGCCACGACGCCGTATGTTTCCAATCCAGCAGGCAACTCCAGGTGAAGAGGGAAGGGATTCGCACGCGTGGTGATGGGACATACGAGTGTCATGCTGGTGGAGATGTTGAACTTGTCGCGGCTCACAACGAGCGCGGATCGCCGGCCTGTCGGCTCGTGGCAAGCTGATGGGCTGAAGTCGAACTCAACTATGTCCCCCTTGCAAAAGATCATGGTCTACCACATCTCCTTGCCCATGGGTGCGCCCCAGTCGTACTCGCCAGGCATGGGCCCATCATAGTCCTTCATGAGCGCGTCGAGTGTGCAGGCGCGCTGCGGGCGCACGGTGAGCGCGCCCTTACCCTCGTCGAGCTCGACCGCATCGCCGACCGCGATGCCGAGCCGCTCGCATATGTCGTGGGGTATGACAATCCCCTGGGAGTTTCCCCATTTCCGCAACGTCGCGGTCGCCATGATTCGCCTCCATCGTTGGTTATACATGTCTAATTTTATTCTAGACCAGCCATGTCCTCAGGTCAAGGGGCTTGGTGTGAAAGCAGACATGTATTCGAGTCGGTAGGGGCTACAACCTCGCCATCATAAGCACGCCCACGAAAGCTACTTGGATCACGACTAGAGCCGCCCCGCTGGCGACCAACAGATTACAGCCCAGGGATCTGAGCTCGCTTATCCGCCCAGGAACGGCGCACATTGGTATTTTCGGGAGGAGCAGCTCACCCAGTCCGACCCCCGCGATCGAGCCTTGGAGATCAGGCTTCCGCAGGAGCTTCCTGGGGGAAGGCTCGATGGGGGAACCCTCTACTGACGGGCGCAAACAATACATCGGCAGAAAGCCGAGAACTTCGCAATACGATTAATTGTTTCTAGTGCCTAAGGGAAACATAACCCACCCATGAGAAACGTGCGCATGCTCGACGCACACAACTAGGCGGAACCGTTCCTGGTACAGACAGTATTCCACGAATCACAGACGCACCGAGTACGGCCCGACGTTAGATTGGTTACCCGTCCATCAGTAGACCGAAGGACAGTAACTTAGGTTGCGTATTGTGGGAGATTTTAGAGTTTATTATCTTGCGCATTACGGGATTACTTGGAATAATGAATACTGCGCAATGCGGATCACACCTAGACGCTTGAGGTGCCTTATGGAATTGCAGCGTAAGATATACGACAAGATTCAAAGATGGAAAGAGGAATCCCAGGGGTCTCGCGCCCTGCTAATAGAAGGTGCTCGGCGCGTGGGGAAATCAACCATAGCTGAACGTTTCGCACAAGAGCAATATCGCTCATACGTCCTCGTTGATTTCAACAAGGCTCCTAAGAGCATGCGTGACAACTTCGAAAACATCGACCAGCTTGATATTTTCTTCCAAAACCTCTCATTGCACTACAACACCCGTCTCTATCCTCGGGAATCCCTCGTCATTTTCGATGAGATCCAGCGTTTCCCTAAAGCCCGAGAGGCCATAAAGTACCTGGTAGCTGACGGCCGGTTCGATTTCCTTGAAACAGGATCCCTTATCTCCATTCGCGAGAACGTCGAGGGAATCACGGTGCCCTCAGAGGAGCGTAAGATCAAGATGCACCCGTTGGATTTCGAGGAGTTCGCCCATGCGCTCGGTGAGGAGATGCTTATCGAGCACATCCGTGGCTGCTGGGAGGAGCGCACGCCGCTCGCCCGGCCGCTTCACGAGCGCGCTATGCGACTGTTCAAGGAATACCTCCTTGTAGGTGGCATGCCGAGAAGTGTTGTCGCGTACGTGGAGGGTAATCGCGATTTCTATGCCGCAGATGTCGAGAAACGGGATATCCTCGAACTGTATCGGGATGACATCAAGAAGGCGGCGAGGCGGTACAGCTCCCGCGTTTCAGGGCTCTTCGATCAGATTCCGGGATACCTCTCGGCCCACGACAAGAAGGTGGTTCTGAGCGCCATCAATTCTGACGGGCGCTTCAGTGAATACGATGACCCTCTGTTCTGGCTGGGCGATTCAATGATATGCAACCTGTGCTACCGGACGACCGACCCCAATGTGGGGTTTGCTCTCACTGCGGACGCCTCCTCCGTGAAATGCTACCTTGGCGACACCGGCCTTCTGGTCAGCCATGCGTTCAGCGAGAACGAAATCACTGAGTCGCAGCTTTACCGCGAGATCATGGAGGGGAGGCTCGCATTGAACAAAGGCATGCTCTACGAGAATATGATCGCCCAGATGCTCACCGCTATCGGGAAGAAGCTGTACTACTACTCCCGCTACAGCAAGGAGAAACACCGTAACGACGTGGAGATAGACTTCCTCCTCTCGAACGGGAGCAAGACAGGGTTCAAGGTGTTCCCAGTCGAGGTGAAGTCGTCGAAGAACTACAGCGCAGTCTCGCTTGGGAAGTTCAGGGAACTTTACCCGAATCGGATAGCCGAATCGTTCATTGTTCACCCGAAACCGTTGTTACGGGAGGAGGGGCTAACCAGGATTCCCCCATACATGGTGTTCTGTGCGTTCGATCAACCGCAGTAGTTGTTTCTGTCAAGGCCGGCTTACGTGCGTTCTGATCTTTATCGTTTGCTGTTGAAGGGGTTCGCGACGTCGGGTTCGAGTGTGCCGGTAAGTGGCGCGTAGTTGCGGTTGGGGTGCTTGGCCTGCGCGATGCCAACGAGCGCGCGGTAGAGGCGGGCAGTTGCGGGGTCGTGCGCATCGAGCGCACGCAGGTGCCCTTCGACGGTGGCTTCATCGTTGCGCTCGACGGACCCCGTGAGGGCTCCCACCGCACCGCTGCGTCATTCCGGTATGCATGTTCTTCGAGACACATCGCGATGAGACCTTCCTCTCAGCGAAGACCGGCAAGCCCGTCAAGCGCCAGTACGAGTTTAGCGTTCCCGAACAAAACGTCGTCCTCATCGGCTTCACTTGGAGAGGCAACGCGTTTTCCATGGTAACCACCGAGACAAACACCGACATGGCACCGACTCACCACCGTATACCGCTCATCGTGCGTCAGGAGGAACTGCCTCTTTGGTTCGGCCCTGGCTACCGAACGCTCGCCGATCGTTCGGACATAAGACTCGATGTGAGACACACTTAGATTGAGATCGGTGGCTGTGTTCAGTCAAGAACCAGGTGCAGCTCTTGACCCGGAAGAGACGCATCGCGTTGTCGCTGACGAACAAGGTACAGGCATCGATTAATATCACATGCTTTAGTCCAGATCAAATGGTTCTATGTTTTCGAACATGAACTGCAATTTGCCCGCGCGTTTTCCGATATGCCAATGCCCACAGTACCACTTTCGGTAGCTTAGCTTCTTCTCGATCTCATCAAGCCAAAGCTCGGTGCTTTTGTCTACCGTACTCTGGTCGACTCCATCGATATATGCTTCAGTTGGCTCGAAGGAGATCGGACAGGTGTGAGTAAGTACGGCGTCAACTCTCCACCCAAGCGAATCGAGCTTACTCTCTACTCGAGTCTTGATTTTCTCATTGGGCTGTTCGTCAGCAAACCAGCTCCAACCGCGCATGAGCCGATAATGCTTGTCCACGCTGTACGCACCGCCGATGACGATGACAGAGACACCGTCGAAATCGTACACTTCGCCGTCTTTGGCAAACAAGAGGTTAGGATACGTATCCTCAACGTAGACGATACCGCCCCGCCATTCGATTTCCCGGTAAAGATGGGGAAGTGACTGCGGGCGAGCCTCGTGATTACCGTGGATACAGAAAAGTGTAGCAGGAATCTTAGCTACAAGCTTTTTTGCTTGAAGATCCCTCTCATTGAGGAAGTAGTTCACACCTGCGTCTCCCAAGACAACAAGCACGTCATGTTTGGACAGGTTATTTGAAGCACAAAAGTGCTTTATGGGCTTGAAATTCCCGTGCGTATCTCCAGTTATGTAGAACATGGTCGCCCCTTCACTATTCTTTAAGCTAAATTACTGAAATTATTATACTTGTTATTTAATATTACGTAATTTTATACTATATTGTAGGAAGTAAGAGATTCTAACGGCATTTTACATAAGTGTAGGGGGCATCAATGAAGACGTTTACTTCCGCTAGCGCAGCTAAGTACCTAAAGAGCCTTCAGGACAAAAAGGATCATCTCATCAGCACAGAGAAAAACAACTGCGTGTATCAGCTCGCTCCAGGCGAGGAAGCTGATCCTCCCGAGTACGACTACGAGGCTATGCGTCGCGAAATCGCGGAGATCGACGATCAGATGAGGGCTATTCGCCATGCCCTGCACGTGTTCAACGCCAACGAGGTACTACCCGCGAGCGGCATAACCATCGATGAGACACTAATTCTGCTAGCCCAGCTGAGCAGCGAGAAGAGTCGTCTTTTCACCATGCGCTCACGGCAGCCTAAGGAGCGCATGTCTAGCGGGTATTTCCGTGGCGATTCTATCGAGTACCGCTTCGCAAACTACGACTTGGCCAAAGCCGAAAAGGACTACCTCGAGGTGTCAGAACGAGTCTCAAACCTTCAGCTGGAACTGGATTTGTGCAATCAGACGCGAACTTTCGAGGTTAACGTGTAGGATTCGCTTTCCGAGCATAGGCGGTCACCCTTTGACAAGAGTATGCTAACTCCTTAACGCGTTATTGTATATGGTTGGTGTTGATTGTGGTTTTGTAGTCTTTTGTGGGTTGGGGCAAGCCGTTACGGTACATTGGAAGAGTTGATCTTCTACCCTCTCCCGCCTGTGCTGAAAACTTCGCGGTGCCATTCAAGTGCCGTGCGGCGCTGAAGTTCGGTTTCAAGCGCTACTACTGAGAAGTGCCTGAAAAGTGAGGCACTTCGACAAGGGCATAGCTAACGTTTGGTTTGCACACTGATTCGTGAGACTTGCGAGGTTTGGTTGTCACTTCAAAGGGAATGCGGCTTTCGCGCACAGACTGACTCACAAAAATATTAATGGCGGTGGTCAGGCTCATGCCAAGCTGATCAAACAGAGCTTCTGCTTCCTTCTTGAGACCCTCGTCCATTCGGACAGTAATGTTCACATTGGCCACGGTCGCCTCCCATAGTGATCGTTTTGCTTAAGTGCATTCAGTTAGTGCTTAACTCACTGCATTATACCCGTTCGCATGCATCCCTTTGATTCTATGTGGCAATGATCAAAAACAAGGCCGATCACTATGGGGTTTAGTTTTATCCAAAGGCGTCATTCACAAAAGAAGGTTCCGATCAGGGGGTTTCCTTGGCGATGCCCTGGATGGTGATTTCGTTAAGCTTATTCAGCAAGGATTCAATCGATGAAGAAACTCGGTCTTCTGTTTCTAGCGCCAAAAAATGAGCGTTATTCCGCTAATTGTTAAGCACTATTCCATCAATTAATGAACGCCTTGAGAAATCATACAAATGTATGGTTTTATCAAGCGAATAACTCAACAACACAGAG
>NZ_JAAKEA010000042.1:0-2206 GCF_011038935.1 Adlercreutzia sp. ZJ138
TTGTGGGTTCATTTTGGCACCTCCGTATGTTTCCGCTTACATGCTAAATGATACCGCTTGGCCCCGCTTGTAACTACACTTCCCACAGCTGACACCCTGTGCTACCCACTAAAAACCGCGAAGGGCCCCTTTTTCTTTACCTTGGGACAGTATCTTTAAGGCCTGGGACAATCTGGGGACAGATTAGAACTTCGGAGGTTCGGTGCCAGCGATCAATCAAACAGCGACTTTACCGAAAATCGCGCCCATTTTACAGGCTGCACTTTCATCTTTGCCGGGCATCAAATGTGCGTAGATGTCCAATGTGGTCGATACTTTAGCATGCCCCAAGCGCTTCGATACGGTAACCACGTCCTCGCCGTTGGCGAGCAACAGCGATGCTTGGGTATGCCGCAGGTCATGCAGGCGCACGTCGAAACCGTGCGTCGCCCTGAACGCCTCGAAATCTTTCGTGAAACAGTCAGGGCGATACCATTCGCCAAGAGAGTTCGCGCATACCGGCGTCTTCTCGGTTTGGGCAGTCTCGTAGTACGCCAAACGATAGAACTGATCTTCTTTGTGACGCTTGAGCAAAGAGAGCGTATCCTCGTCAAGAGAGATAGTTCTTTCGGAGGCGTCACTCTTCGTATCTTTCAAAACGAGCTTGCTTTCCCCGTCCGCTGCGAGGTTTCCTGCATCGCAAAGCGCATGAGAAACATAGATGCGAGATGTATTGAAATCGACATCTTCCCAGCGCAAGGCACATACTTCACCTCTTCTCATGCCCGTAGCTAACGCGATATGCGCACAAGTATGACCTCCAGCTGCTCGACGGTGAAGCTTAAGCCGGGCGAGAGAGAAACCGCGTCATTCGTATGGTCGGTGTCTACGATCATACGATCATTCCGAAGAACAGGTGCTAATCCTTTGTAGGAGGGCGATACCCAGCAGTCTCACAGCGCGAGATAGCGGTTGTGTCTAGTTGCCTCCGCACGATCTTGTGACACACGGGATCGCACGCTAGAATGCGGATGGGGAAACTATCCTCCGCGAAGGGAAGGTATCGTCCCCGCGTGAAAGGACTCATATGAACGTTGGCTTTATTGGAGCCGGTAAGGTAGGAGGCGCTCTCGGACGATACTTCGTCGCGCACGGCATCCCTGTGACCGGCTATTATGACGTACACACTCCCGCAGCGCAACGTGCAGCGCAGCATACCGCAACCGCTGCATTCCCCGACGTCGTCGCCCTGGCCGCGTCAAGCGACATCGTCTTTCTCACCGTCCCCGACTCAGTCATCGCGCCTGCCTGGCATGCCCTGCACGACGCCTGCGCCGAGGCAGGCGCGCTCGAGGGCAAGGCCATCTGCCACTGCAGCGGCTGCATGCCCGCGTGCGCCATCGACGATGCGACATCATACGGCGCCCATGCCGCGAGTGCTCACCCGCTCATCGCGGTGAGCGACCCTCTCATGGACCTCGGCGTGCTCGAAGGTGCGCACATCACCCTCGAGGGCGACACGGAGGCCGTCGACGCGCTGCGCGAGCTACTAGCGAATCTGCCCAACCCCCTGCACACCATCAACAAGAACGACAAGGTGCGCTACCACGCCGCCGCTGTACTGGCGAGCAACCTTGTGCTCGCCCCGCTTGCCGCCGCCGAACGCCTCATGGCCTCCTGCAGCTTCGACGAGCAAGACGCACGCGAAGCACTTGAACCTCTCATCAGGGGAAACGTCGACGCATTCTGCACGCACGGCGCAGTGGGTGCCCTCACGGGTCCCGTCGAGCGCAACGATGTGGCCACTGTCGAGGGGCACCTGCGCGCGCTCGACGCATACGACCCCGCAACCGCTCGTCTCTACCGCGCGCTCACGTTCGCACTCGTCGACATCGCGCAGACCAAACACCCCGACCGCGACTACGCGCCACTTGCCGGCACGCTCGAACCCGACGTCGCGAACCCCTCCAATGCCGCATTGCAGGGTCACAACGGCAATGCTTGCGGATGCCACTGACACAAGGAAAAAGACGGTGTCTAAAACGTTGAAAAATCTAGCCAAGTAGGAAAGGCTTGTGTGGCACGGCAGCAGCACGACTGGGGGGTGTGGACATTTTCTTGGACATTCCTAAGCCGCTAAGCCTAGGCTCCTACGGTATTCGTTGGGACTCATCCATCCCAGCGATCTTTTGATGCGCCCCCCATTATAGAACTCTATGTAGCCATT
>NZ_JAAKEA010000043.1:0-1652 GCF_011038935.1 Adlercreutzia sp. ZJ138
CCCCTAATCCCGCCGGAACAAGTCGCGCGTGTATACCTTGTCGGCCACATCGGACAGTTCATCTGACCAGCGGTTAGCAACGATGAGGTCGCAGCGGCTCTTGAACGCGGTCAGGTCGTGGGTAACCTCAGAACCGAAAAACTCGGGGGCATCGAGTGTCGGCTCGTAAACCACCACGGGTATTCCTTTGGCTTTTACGCGTTTCATAATACCTTGGATAGAACTTGCGCGGAAGTTGTCAGAACCTGACTTCATAACAAGACGGTAGACTCCCACGATGGGCCGCTCAATGCCTTCATACACGAGCTTCCAAACCCGGCTTACCACTTCTTCGGCCACGTAGTCTTTGCGAGTACGGTTGGAGTTTACGATAGCTTCAATAAGGTTTTGGGGCACGTCCTTATAGTTAGCGAGCAACTGCTTGGCATCTTTAGGCAGACAGTAACCACCGTAGCCAAACGAAGGGTTGTTGTAGTGGTCACCAATACGGGGGTCATACCCCACGCCTTCAATAATCTGCCCAGCATCAAGACCACGAACACTCGCGTAGGTGTCAAGCTCGTTGAAATAGGACACACGAAGCGCCAGATACGTATTGGCGAAAAGCTTTACCGCTTCGGCCTCGGTAGCGCGCATGATAAGGGTCGGGATGTCTTTTGCCGGATCACACGCACCCTCAGCCAAAAGTGCAGCGAACTTGTGCGCGGCTTCTTCGAGCTCATCTGCAAAGGCAGACTCACTTGGTACCCCCACGATGATGCGCGAGGGATGCAGATTGTCATAAAGCGCATGACCCTCACGCAGGAACTCAGGGGAGAACAGGAATCGCCCTTTAGAGTAGCGCTCACAGAGTGTGCGCGTGTAGCCTACAGGCACCGTGGACTTTACCACCATAACAGCAGCAGGGTTTACTTCAAGCACGAGCTCGATTACTTGCTCCACGTAGCGCGTGTCGAAGAAGTTGCGATCGGAGTCGTAGTTGGTAGGCGTAGCAATAACTACTACATCAGCTGCCGCGTAAGCCGCATGTCCGTCAAGTGTGGGATGTAAGTTCAGTGTACGCTCACCACGAGCCGCTTCGCCTAAGAAGCGTTCAATCTCAACATCGGCAATAGGGCTTTCCCATCGCGCAAGTGCTTCTACTTTTTCTGGAACTACATCTACAGCATCCACTTGGTTGTGCTGTGCGAGTAACACCGCTAACGACAACCCCACATAACCGGTACCCGCTACTGCGATTCTCATGGTCGAATCAGTCCTCTCTCTTCGGTTTTCAACGTGCATAAAAAGAGCCGCCTTGCTCGGCGGCCCATCAAGTACTAACCTCTACAGTCCGTAGTAGCCCTTGTACCAGCGTGCGAACGCTCGCAGGCCGTCTTCGAGCTTAGTTGAAGGGCGAAATCCCAGGTCACGTTCAAGCGCAGAAGTGTCTGTATAGGTTACAGGCACGTCCCCTGGCTGCATGGGAACAAGTTCGCGATGCGCTTCAAAGTCGTAGTCGGTGGGAAGCACGCCTTCTTCCACGAGCACCCGTTGCAGCGTGTCCACGAAATCAAGTAGGTTCTCAGGGTGTGAGTTGCCGATGTTGTACACGCGATGTGCGGCACGCGGCAGCCCGTCAGCTCCTGCCTTTACCGCAGGCGGGGCATCCA
>NZ_JAAKEA010000044.1:0-1643 GCF_011038935.1 Adlercreutzia sp. ZJ138
GGATTATTAGGCGGTAATCAATCGGTCTCACCGCCGGTTCTGACACAAAACAACCATGGAAAAGCCTGCTTATGTGGGCTTTTCTCGTTTGTGGGGCATTGACATACCAGCTCAACTCATGCTACAATTTAGGCGGTATTTAGGTGGTGTTTGGAGGATAGAGTGGGTAAATATTCAGTTCCGGCAGAGATTAGGGCGATGAAGCCTAAGGGTACAACCGTGAAGCTGATTTCGGGTGGCTATTATGTCTATGAGACTCGCAACGAGAAGCGCGCTGACGGTTCGTGGCGAACTGTGTCAGGCCCTTGTGTTGGTAAGATCGATCCTGTCCGTGGCTTCGTTGCAAACTCAGGCTCGCTTCATGATGAGGAGGTCTCAGCACTGGATTTCGGTGAATGGGCAGTCGCGCTTGCCAACTCGCGTTCAACGCTAGCGATGTTGCGCGAGTTTTTCTCAGCGCATGATGCAGAACGTATCTATGCTGCGGCACTCGTTCACTTCGTGCAGGGGTTTACCTACATGCGCGATGTGGCCTCATTCTACGAGATGTCTACGCTTTCTCTTCGATTACCTGGACTTAAGCTTGGCTACGACGCGCTTTCGCGGCTTTATGAAGACTTAGGTCGCCGTCAAGGCCCGGTCTTAGCTTTTGAGCAGGCGCTCGTGGAGCGCTGCTCGGGACAAGTTGCGATTGATGGGCATGTTATGGGCTGCCGCTCGGAGGAATCCGGACTTGCCGAGAAGGGTTACAAGTTTGGAAGGCTTGGCGAGGAGCAGGCAAATCTACTGATGGCCTATGACGTCAATACCGGAATGCCTCTTCTCTCTTCTCTCTACGAAGGAGGGGCAGCTGATAAGGTGTGCGTGCGCGATCTTCTCGGGCAGGCCGAGTTTTGCGATTTGCTGTTTGTCGTGGATCGAGGCTTTTACAGTAAGGAGAACATCGAGCTGTTCACATCAAACGGCTGCCAGTACGTGATCCCTCTCCCGAAGTCGAGTTCTGCTTGCCGCTTAGCGGTGGCCGACATGAACTTAAGCGGGCGGTTTGTCTATGAGCGGGGCCGCAAGTCAGCCATCGTGGAATTCAAGGAGCATAGGTGCGATGGTAGAAGAGTGCTCGTGTTTCGGGATGCCAACGAGGCGGCGGCTATGCAGGCGAATTACCTGCGACACCTGCGTCGTGGCGACCGTGGCTACACCCAGGAGGGATTCGATGCTTCCAGGGAGCTGATGGCGGTCACCGTGCTTGAGACAAGCCTTGCGGATACACCGGCAGATGAGGTCTACTCGATCTATAAGAAGCGCTGGGCGGTTGAGACCTACTTCGACTACTTCAAAAACGGCCAGGACGCTCACACGCTGTGTTTACAGGACTACCACATGGCTCAAGGGCTGGCATTCGTGCTCTTGGTAAGCGGGATAATCCACCGCGAGGTCGCAGACGCACTTGAAGCGTCAGGGCTTGGTATGTCGATGCCAGAGATGCTGCTAGAGGCCCGTAAGGTAAAGGCTTCCAAGCGTCATAGTATATGGGTGGCTTGCAACTGCAAGAAGAAGCGCCTTTCTCTGTTCGAAAAGATGAACACACCCCTTGAGGTTATGCCGCAGGCGTAACTCCCCGCCTAAAAACCCGAGAAGCTGTG
>NZ_JAAKEA010000045.1:0-1615 GCF_011038935.1 Adlercreutzia sp. ZJ138
GGGGGTGTGGACAAAAACTTGGACATCTGAGACAAGGAGATGGCCATGTATCACCATCACACCCAAGAGGAAAAGCAAGCTGCAATTGACCTCTACGTGACCAGTGGGCATTCCCCGATAACGGTCAAGCGAACGCTCGGATACCCCGATGCGTCAACGCTGTCCCGCTGGTATCGCGACTATCTGCAAAGAGGATATGTGAGAGGGCCTGAGAAGTGGTCGGGCAAGTTCACGGAGGAGCAGAAGAGGATCGCTGTCGAGCACTACCTCTCTACCGGCAAAAACGGATCGAAGACCGTGCGAGAGCTTGGATACCCCAGCAGAACTCTGCTCAGCCAATGGATAGACGAGCTTGCACCCGGCCAACGCAAGACCACAAAACCGCATAAGAGGTTCTCGGACGAGGAGCGCATAGAGGTGCTTCTCGATTCCGTCGCTGCTCCTACCGTCAAGCAGGTGATCGAGGGTCACGACATTGACAAGGTCACGTTCTATAATTGGAGGAAGAAGTTCTTGGGGGAGGAGGCGCAGAGCGTGATTGACGACATCGACCGAGACGAGCTTTTGGGTGAAATCGATTCTCTGAAGGACAAGATAGCAGGGCTGGAGGCCGAAGCAAGATTTCATAAGATGGAGGTCGCTATCTGGAAGGGGGCGGCCGAGCTTGTAAAAAAAGACCCGGGCATCGATCCGGGGAGTCTCTCCAACAGAGAGAAAGCAACCCTAGTCGATGCCCTGAAGACGACGTTTCCGCTGAATGAACTGCTGAGGTACCTAGGATTAGCTCGGAGCAGCTATTACTACCAGGAGAAAGTCTTATCCGCTCCCGACAAGTACAAGGAACTGCGAAAACTCGTAAAAGAGGAGTTCGAAGCCGAAGGCGGAGCCCGCGGCCACCGAACGATATGGGCGCGCCTGAGAAAGCGCGAAACGCCCGTGATCGTCTCGGAGAAGGTAGTCTTGCGCATAATGAAAGAAGAGGGCCTCGAAGTGCCCTACTCAAACACGAAAAAGCGCCGATACAGCTCCTACGCAGGCGAGATAGACCAAGCTCCTGAGAATCTTGTGGAGCGCGACTTTCATGCTGACGCACCGAACGTGCTATGGCTCACTGACATCACTCAGTTCACGTTGTCGGGCTTTAAATGCTATCTGTCCCCTGTGATCGACTGCTTCGACGGCAAGGTCGTATCGCAGAAAATATCCTTGCATCCGGATGCAGAGCTCGTGAACACCATGCTCGATGACGCAATAGCGACTCTCTCTGATGGAGAGCATCCCATCTGCCACAACGACCGTGGATGCCATTATCGCTGGCCCGGATGGATCGAGCGGTGCGAAAATGCCGGTATCATGCGCTCTATGTCGAAAAAGGGATGCTCTCCGGATAACTCAGCCTGCGAAGGGTTTTTCGGCCGTCTCAAGAACGAGTTCTTCTATGGCAGGGATTGGAAGGGTGTGTCGTTCGAGGAATTCTCGCGTCTATTAAATGGCTACATAGAGTTCTATAATGGGGGGCGCATCAAAAGATCGCTGGGATGGATGAGTCCCAACGAATACCGTAGGAGCCTAGGCTTAGCGGCTTAGGAATGTCCAAGAAAATGTCCACACCCCC
>NZ_JAAKEA010000046.1:0-1565 GCF_011038935.1 Adlercreutzia sp. ZJ138
ACTACTTCGACCACAGGCTAACCAATGCCGTGTTAGAGGGTATGAACTCAATCATCCAATCGGCCAAAAGACAGGCCCGCGGGTTCAGCAACCTGGAGTACTTCAAGACCATCATCTACCTGAACCTGGGAAAACTACACTTCCCACAGCTGACACCCTGTGCTACCCACTAAAAACCGCGAAGGGCCGAAAAATAAGGTACTTAAGTCGCCTTGTAAGCTCTCCTGTGCTTCTCGGATTTTGCTGACTGATGTTTTCTCTTCGAACAAGGTTCTTACGTCGGTGGGATCCGATTCGTTTGAGTAAAGAATAAAGCACTCTGAGGAATTACGGGACGGATCGCGTCCCGCTCTACCTGCTTCTTGGTAGAAAGCCTCTATTGACCAAGGAAGGCCATTGTGAATGGTGTAGCGGACATTCTTTTTGTTGACACCCATGCCAAATGCTTTGGTTGCCGTCATGACGGTGTATTCGTTTTTCAAAAACCGCTCTTGGATAAGTGCTCGCTCATCACCCTTCTTGGAATGATATGAGTCAGAAGCGATATTCTTGCTGCGCAGAAGACCCAATACGCCATCACATGAAGATAGAGGCGTGTATGGACTCGCTGTTGTGTTGCAGAAAATAATGCCGCAGATTGAGTTATTTCCGTTCGGTTCGAATATGGAAGATATGCCCTCACTGGTACAGAAATGATCATTGAGATGATCAAGGATCTTCTGTAAGTTCTCTGCTCGGTCCGCCTCTGATGTTTTGATGATGTGATACGAAAGCTCGGGTCTGTCGAGGCTTGTTGACGTCTGAACGTTTGCTTTTGTGATCTCGAGTTCGCAGAGAAGATCCTCCAAGACGTTTCTTGAGGCGGTAGCTGTTAAAGCCAAGGTTTGTGCTTCGGGGCAGAATTTCTTGATGGTTCCATGGAGTTTAAGATACGAAACTCTGAAATCGTGACCCCATTCGGAAAGGCAGTGCACCTCGTCGATGACCGCATAGCCGAAATGGCGATTCGACGCGATCTTGCTCAACTGGTTTCTGAAGTCCATCATCTGAAAACGTTCGGGGGCAATCCAGATAAAGAAGTACCGTCCTTGTCCGAATTTGTCGAGAACCTCGCTTTTCTCTGAAGTGTTCATCTGGCTTTCGATACGCCCGACTCTGTCGATGCCGAACTCTCGAGCGTTGACCTCCTGGTCTTGAATCAACGAAATGATGGGGCAGACGACAAAGTTGATGCAAGGCTGTAAGAGACACACCATTTGATAGCAGAGAGATTTTCCTGATCCGGTTGGGAGTATTCCCAGTGTTGCATTTCTTGCAAGGGCTTTTCTGATAATGCCTGCTTGGCCAGGGCGGAACTCTGAGTAACCGAAGAGGTATTCAAGGAAAAACTCGAGCGATGAATCGATGTCTTCCCGCCTGCTTGCATCTGTAGTTTTATAGGGAAATACTGATTAATTCGCCCTGGACCTAGTCCACACATTGCTAAAGTCAATCGGCAAGAGAGATGGCAGTCTTCGCAAAGCATATGGATGGTATAATAATCCCAGCTCATAAGTACAATTTAC
>NZ_JAAKEA010000047.1:0-1285 GCF_011038935.1 Adlercreutzia sp. ZJ138
AGGGAAATACTGATTAATTCGCCCTGGACCTAGTCCACACATTGCTAAAGTCAATCGGCAAGAGAGATGGCAGTCTTCGCAAAGCATATGGATGGTATAATAATCCCAGCTCATAAGTACAATTTACGGAGATGCGCATGGATCGTCAGATTACTTTTGCAGACATTCAGAACGCAAGCCGCAAGCGAGTAACCAAGCGTGAGGAGTTCTTACGCCAGATGGATAAAGCAATTCCTTGGGAAGCACTCGTCGCACTGGTAAAACCTTATTACTTCGAGGGAAAGCGCGGTAGAAAACCCATGGGGATCGAAAAGATGCTGCGCATGTACTTTTTGCAGCTGTGGTTCAATCTTTCCGATGAGGGAGTAGAAGACGCAATCTATGACTCGCGTGCGTTCTCTGAGTTTATGGGCATATCATTTGGACTGGGAGATCAGGCACCTGATGCTACAACACTTCTCAAGTTCAGACGAATCATCGAGTCCAAAGGACTTGCCGCACAGATGCTTGATTGCGTAAACGCAGTGTTGGAATCAAAAGGTGTTATGATGCGCGGCGGCTCTATCGTGGATGCAACTTTCATAGAGGCTCCTTCATCTACCAAAAACGCTTCAAAATCCCGTGACCCTGAAGCTCATCAGGGCAAGAAAGGCAACAACTGGCATTTTGGCTACAAGGCTCATATTGGTGTTGATGCGGGAAGTGGACTTGTGCACACCGTTAAGACCACAGCAGCAAACATCTCTGACGTGACACTCGCATACGACCTCGTGCGCAAAGACGATAGCTTCTGTTATGCGGATTCCGGATACACTGGCGTTTCCAAGCGCCCGGAGGTTGCAAGTGATGAGCATCTTTGCGAAGTTACGTGGGTGGTAGCTGAAAAGCCCTCACGTATTAAAGGCATGCAAGGGCTTGCCATCGAGCACGATATCGAGTCACGCAAGGCATCTGTCCGTTCGAAGGTTGAGCATCCCTTCTTGATCGTGAAGAGACAGTTTGGCTATGCCAAATGCCGTTATAAGGGTATCGTCAAAAACGCGAACGCCCTCACTGTCTTGTTTACGCTTGCAAATGTGGCGATGTGGGCACGAGCAGGGTGCCCTGAGGCGCCGGCGGCATCGCCGGCATAGGGAGTACTATGCCCAAAAACGCCTTAAACCCCTGGTAGGGTACCTCATAGAAGGATAGAAGGTGCCTCACAGGGTCTCTCAAGGCAATTTGAAGCAAAAACTCAATGGCGAAGATGAAAAGCTCAGTGTAAGTACCATTAATCAGTGTTTCC
>NZ_JAAKEA010000048.1:0-1227 GCF_011038935.1 Adlercreutzia sp. ZJ138
AGGTTCAGGTAGATGATGGTCTTGAAGTACTCCAGGTTGCTGAACCCGCGGGCCTGTCTTTTGGCCGATTGGATGATTGAGTTCATACCCTCTAACACGGCATTGGTTAGCCTGTGGTCGAAGTAGTTAAGAATCTCAGCCCAGTTCTCACGTATTGTCTTGGCGACCGATTTCATCTGTGGCACGTTCGAGTGCATGATCCAGCTGCACAAAGCATTCAGATCAGATTCCGCCTCTTTTCTGGTTTCACATTCATAGACAGTCTGCAGCGCTTCTTTCATCGCACAGGCCCGGGCCGTCTTTAGGTGCTCCTTTGACAGGTTGCGCTTCCTTTCCGCTTGTCCTTCGGTGAGGTTTGCTTCGTTTTTGAGCCATATGTACTTGGTGCGGGACAAAAGTGCTCTTTTCTCCTTTGACTCTCTAGCCTCAGCCGCCCTCACCTTGTCGAGCTGCCTAGTTGCAAGCTGAATTACGTGAAACCGATCGGCCACGCGCTTAGCGTTAGGTAGGTGTTCGGTGACACCTTTGGCAAACGCAGGTGAAAGGTCGCAGGTTACGACCTTTACAGCCTCCGGGTCACCGCCGTGTTCGGCGAGCTCACAAGCGAACTCAGCCACCGTACTGGCGTCACGCCCGAGAGCACAGACCATGACTCTCTCGCCTTTCAGATCGACAAAGCTCGTAAGGTAGTTGTGCCCGCGCTTACGAGCGGTCTCATCAACACCCACGTCGCTAACTCCTGAGAAGTTAGCCTCGGCGTGGGCTTTGGCCACGATGCGATTTAGCATCGCCCAGATCCTCGTGTCGTGCTCACCTACGACCTTCGCTATTCCTGCGACTGGCATTGACGACATGGCCATGACCAATACCTGTGCCTCGAACAGTGCGGTGAAATGCTTGGCATCGGGGGCCGCCCAGGGCACCTCGGCTGTGATTGGGCCACCCTCACAATCAAGACGCGGCAGCTTGCAGTGGATGTAGGTCTTGTATTGCCATATGTCCAAATGGCGCCACGTGCGCTCGCGCGTATCGTACACACCGTGCATCGCCCCACATCTCGGACATCTTAAGGCATACCCCGGTGTCCTTTCGATGTAGACATGCAGTTCATCAGGATCGGGATCGCAATCCCTCATCTCAACGTCGACAACAGTCCACTCATCTCCGAGGTTCAATGATTTTGCAATGATCGTTGCCAGCATCTTCGTTTGTGGGTTCATTTTGGCA
>NZ_JAAKEA010000049.1:0-855 GCF_011038935.1 Adlercreutzia sp. ZJ138
AACCGGTGCAGCCGGGTTTATTGGTGCGTTTTTGTGTAAACGTCTGCTTAAAGAGGGCAGGTGTAAGGTCGTGGGGTTTGATAACGTGAACTCCTATTACGATCCTGGTATCAAGCTCGACAGGCTGCGGATGCTTGCCCTTGCGGCAGGTGGCAGTGCAGACGATGCGTGTGTGGACGGGTTTTCGGTAGGAAGCTTCTCCTTTGTGCGGGGGGATGTTTCCGATGATGCCGCAGTCGAAGCACTCTTTGCGGAAGGCAGCTTTGATGTGGTAGTGAACCTTGCTGCTCAGGCAGGCGTGCGCTATTCCATCGAGAATCCGCGTGCCTATGTGGATTCCAACCTGGTCGGGTTCTTCAACATTCTTGAAGCGTGTAGACACCACCCGGTGAAGCATTTGGTGTACGCGAGCTCCAGCTCGGTCTATGGCGGAAACGAGAAAGTGCCCTTTTCCGAGCATGACCGAGTGGATGAACCAGTGTCGCTTTATGCGGCCACCAAGAAGTCAAACGAACTTATGGCTCATGCCTACTCCAAGCTCTATTCAATTCCAGCCACAGGACTTCGCTTCTTCACGGTGTATGGCCCTATGGGTCGGCCCGATATGGCCTACTTTGGGTTTACCAACAAGCTTGTGTGTGGCGAGAAGATAAAGATCTTCAACATGGGTGACTGCAAGCGCGACTTTACCTACGTCGATGACATCGTGGAAGGTGTGGTGCGCGTGATGGATGCCCCGCCTGCGGTAAAGGCAGGAGCTGACGGGCTGCCGCGTGCCGCACATCGCGTGTACAACATCGGCAACTCACACCCTGAGAACCTACTTGATTTCGTGGACACGCTGCAACGGGTGCT
>NZ_JAAKEA010000050.1:0-692 GCF_011038935.1 Adlercreutzia sp. ZJ138
AGTCATGACCACCGGCATAGCCGGTGGCTTGATTGGGCGACCCTGTAAGGGTCGCGAATGCCGGCGGCGGCAAGCCGCGATGGCCCAGCGCACTCTTGCCGGCCGCCCCTAAAGGGGATGCGTTCGCACCTTACCGGTCGAACCCGCCGCCGTCCTCCTGATCTTTTATGTACTTCTTTATCGTGGCCTCGTTCAGCCCGACGGTGCTCACGTAGTAGCCGCGGGCCCAAAGCGTCCTGTCCTTGCCTATCCGGCTGCGCCATTCGGGGTGCCTGTCGCACAGCGTCAGCGCGCTCTTGCCCTTCAGGTACCCCATCACGTCCGACACCGCATACTTGGGCGGGATCCTCAGGCAGACGTGTACGTGGTCGATGCACACGCTGCCCTCGACCACCTCGCAGCCGGTCTTGCGCTCCACCAGCTCCCGTATTATCCCGCCGATCTCGCGGCGGCACTCCCGGTAGAGCACCTTGCGCCGGTACTTCGGTATCCAGACTATGTGGTACACGCAGTCCCATTTCGTGTGTGCTAAACTTCTCTCGTTCATGGCTTTCCTTTCCTGACCTGCGATCTGGACCATCGCAGGCCCATCATAGGACAGGAAAGCCTTTTTCTGATTCTCATGTCAGCGGTACGGTTTAACCGTCTACCGCACCACAGGCATAGCCTGTGGGTTTCTCACATGGCGCTAA